>CAMWMK010000027.1 GCA_947175295.1 uncultured Porphyromonadaceae bacterium | reverse complement strand
CAGGAGAATCGCCCGAAAACGTGAGGGTTATCCTGAGCAGAGGAAGAAAAACCATAAGAGAATTAATGAAAAATGAAGAGTAAACAAGATATTGCATATATCCGAAGATTGCTTCATAAGTTTTATGAGGCAGACACTTCCCCCGAAGAAGAGGCTATGTTGGAGTCTTTCTTCTCTACGACCGATACCGATGACATTCCGCTTGACATGGCAGCCGACCGCAAATATTTCCTCTCCCTGAATGCGCTCCTGCCTGATTCTGAAGTTCCAGAGATTCCGAATGGACTGTTTGAGAAGATCAACTCTGCCATAGACGACTCCCCGGAGCCTCGCGTAACCTTATGGAGCGGCAAATGGAAGAATTTCTGGCTCTATGCCGCCGCATCAGCTATTGTTGTGGCAATCACAACCACCGTAATTCTTTTCGCTCCCTCCGGCAGCGATCTGCCCGGGCAAACGTATGTAGCGGCCGAAAAGGATTCCTCCCATGTCTACGTCTCCACCGTCGTAAATCCCGATACGGTTAAGATTTCGGAGATCCATAAAGAGCCTGCAGTTATGGAAACCCAGTCTTCTGCGGCCACTACTACGAATACAGTAGTCAGGAACTGCGTCAATAGCACAGATACTCTAACTAACTCCGGCGGAGACGACGGCTACCTGGAGATTACGGATCCTGAAGAAGTCATGGAAATAGCACGGAGAATTGGCCAGCTTATTGCCGGGAATACCGATAAGGCCAATGAGGCAATCTTATATTTAGGAAAAGCAATAGAAGATAACAAACAAACTACAAAAAGATTATTGCAATGAAAAAAGTACACTTGACCTTATGCGCTTTCTTATGCGCGGTGTCGATTAGCTGTTCGGCACAGAAAATGTTTTCTGATGTATCCTCCATGGAAGGTGTCAGTTCCGTATTTATTGGAAAGACCATGCTGAGCCTGGCCGGCGGAGCTTCGATGGATATCACAAGCGATAATTCCTCAATTGATCTCTCCAAGCTTCTGAGCAAAATCTCAACGATCGAGATAGTGTCGAGCGAAGACCGGAAGGCAGCTAAGAATCTGGAGAAGAAATGCCGTGATATCCTGAAGGAATACCCCTTTGAGCTGATCACGGAGACTTCCAGCGACGGAGATAACGTGCAGATTTCAGGTGTCTTCGACAAAGAGGGTAAAAATATCGAGAAACTTCTCATCGCGGTGACCGAGCCCGACGAGGTGTCGTTCATATTGATTACCGGAAATATCGACCTGGTGACTCTCAACGGCGCGATAGTCGCCGACTGACCGACTGAGAAGGATGCCCGAGAAAAATTTGGATATGTCGGAAATAACGATTATCTTTGCATCTGAATTTTTAACCGACAGACATGAAGAACCGAAAACCAATACTTTCGAGCCTTGCCGCCCTCGCTGTGCTGTCAGCGGGAGCGGCTACAAACGATTTTGTCATAAAGACCAACAAACCGGGTGCCCCAATCCAGCCTACAATGTACGGCATATTCTTCGAAGACATAAACTTCGGAGCCGACGGAGGGCTTTACGCCGAACTCATCAAGAACCGCTCATTCGAATTCCCCCAGACCTTCATGGGATGGAACACTTTCGGCAACGTACAAGTGCGTGAAGACGGACCTTTCGAACGCAATCCCCACTACGTACGCCTCGGCGACCCCGGACACGGACATAAACACACCGGTATCGAAAACGAAGGCTTCTTCGGAATAGGAGTAGAGAAAGACAAGGAATACCGCTTCTCCGTATGGGCACGCACCGTAGACGGCGAGAAATCGAAAATCCGCGTTGAAATCACCGATCCCGACACAATGGACGACCGCCAGGCAATCGCAAAGCAAGACCTGGAGATCTCCGGTAAGGAATGGAAGAAATATACCGTTGTGCTCAAACCCTCGAAGACCGACGCTAAGGCTCACCTCCGCATCTTCCTGACCACACCGAAATCAGGAGTGGATCTGGAACACGTTTCACTCTTCCCCGTCGACACCTGGAAGGGGCATGAAAACGGCATGCGCAAAGACCTTGCCCAGAAACTCGCCGACCTAAAGCCGGGTGTATTCCGCTTCCCCGGCGGATGCATCGTGGAAGGCACCGACATGGATACACGCTACCAGTGGAAAAACACCGTAGGACCGGTGGAAAACCGTCCGCTCAACGAAAACCGCTGGCACTATACTTTCCCCCATCGCTTCTATCCCGACTATTTCCAGACATATGGCCTCGGCTTCTACGACTACTTCCTCCTCAGCGAGGAGATAGGCAGCGAACCCCTGCCTATCCTCAACGTAGGCCTCGTATGCCAGTATCAGAACAATGACCCCCATGCCCACGCCGAAGGCGAGGAGCTTCAGCAGTTTATCGACGACGCTCTCGACCTCGTGGAGTTTGCCAACGGATCGACCGATACGGAATGGGGCAAGCTCCGCGCGGAAATGGGACATCCCGAACCCTTCAACCTCAAATACATCGGCATAGGCAACGAGCAGTGGGGACCTGAATATCCGGAGCGTCTTGAAAAATTCCTCGACGTGATGCGCAAGAAGCATCCGGAGATAAAGATAATCGGTTCATCAGGTCCCGACTCGGAAGGTGACAAATTCGACTATCTCTGGCCTGAGATGACCCGACTGAAGGCCGACCTCGTAGACGAACATTTCTACCGCCCCGAAAAATGGTTTCTCGAGCAGGGTCGCCGCTACGACAACTACGACCGCAAGGGACCGAAGGTTTTTGCCGGAGAATACGCTTGCCACGGAAAGGGAAAGAAGTGGAATCACTTCAACGCCGCCCTGCTGGAAGCCGCTTTCATGACCGGACTCGAGCGCAACGCCGACGTAGTGCACATGGCCACGTACGCTCCCCTCTTCGCCCACGTGGAGGGCTGGCAGTGGAGACCCGACATGATATGGTTTGACAATCTGGAGAGCTTCCCTACCTGCAGCTACTACGTGCAGCAGCTCTACGGCACAAACAAGGGCGACAACGTGCTTCCTCTGACAATGAACGGCAAGACTATAGCCGGCGACCCCGACCAGAACGGACTGTTCGCAAGCGCGGTGATCGACAAGACTGACAACACCTATATCGTTAAGGTGGCAAACGTCTCGGACGAGCCGCAGCAGCTCAACCTCACATTCGACGGCATGAAGAAGGCCACTCTCGCCGGAGGCAAGGAAGTGACACTTCATTCCGACGTGGAGACTGCCGAAAACAGCCTTGACAATCCCTCACTCATCACTCCGCAGGAGAAGGCCATCGACGCCTCAGGCAACGCATGGTCTACCACCATCGGACCCAAGACATTCGCAGTCTATACTTTCAATATAGCTAAAAAGTAATCATATCTACACAGTAACAAAATCAAAAAGTAAAGAATCATGTTGGAATTCAACGACCAGACAGCCCGCGAGGCTATCGAGAGCGGCAAACCCGTAGTGATCGACTTCTGGGCCACTTGGTGCGGTCCCTGTATCAAACTCGGCCCCATCGTGGAGGAACTCGCTGAGAAATACGGCGATCAGGTGACAGTAGGCAAACTCAACATCGACGACAACGATGAGATCGCAAGCGAAAACCGCGTGCGCAACATCCCTACAGTCCTTTTCTTCAAAGACGGAGAAATGAAGGAGCGCTCGGTAGGCCTCGTCAAGCTCGCCGACCTTGAGGCCAAGCTTCAGGCTATCCTCTAACCCAAAGAATCAACCAAGAAAGCAAGGGGCTGATGTCGATTCCGACATCAGCCCCTTATCCGTAAATTAAATTAATCTTCAAGGCTTCCCCTGATCAATGGTCTCCGGTCTGCACATGGAAGCTGACCGACATCGATTCGAGCGTATCGATCACTTCCCTTTTTAGCGGAATCTTCTTTCGGCTGCGTATGCGTATGCTTTGCTGACGCTCGCGGTCGTAGAGGTTGATGAAGAGTTCTCCGCTGCGCTCTTCCGGCTTGGCCTCAAGCGACCCGAGATAGGCAAACACCTCTGAATCCTCGATGTTTCTGTCGAGATTGATCACCAGTTCATTGGCAAGCGTCCCTCTCACGCTGTCGAGGCTCTTCACCTCTGTTATCTTGAATTCCATCTCGGCAGGATTATACATCCTGCCCTGGACCTGCCCCTTGATATAGACGGCGTGTCCAATCTTGAAATGCGGAAAGATCGTATCGAAGTCCCTGCCGAACAGTGCGAAATCATACTTGCCAGTATAGTCTTCAATAGTCACCCTTCCATAGGGATTGCCTTTCTTTGTAGTACGCTGAGAGGCATCGGTCACCATTCCGCCAAGCGTCAGTGCGGCTCCCTTTTCGATCTTGTCGTCGAGGTTGCCGCAGTTGGCGTTACAGCCATAGTTCAGCTCCATCCAGTAGTCGTCGAGCGGATGAGCGCTGATATAGGTAAGCACCAGTTTCTTCTCCTCCTCGAGAAGACGCAGGCGGTCCCAGGGCGTGAATTCAGGATATGGCGGACGGTTGGTCTCGATGGTTTCTATGTCGCCGAAGAGCGACATCTGCAGCGAGTTCTTGTCGTTCTGAAAGTTCTGGCCGTATTTGACGAGTATGTCGGCATACGTAGTGTCAAACATAGGCTGGAGCATCATTTCCCTCTTGATGCCGAAACTGTCGAATGCCCCCGACATAGCGAGCGCCTCTATCGCCGCACGGTTGCATCCCGAGAGGTTGACGCGCTCCACGAAATCATAGATATCCTTAAAGGGACCCTCCTTCTCGCGCTCGGCGATGATGGTGCTGACGGCGTTCTGCCCTACTCCCTTGATGGCTCCGAGTCCAAAACGAATCACTCCGTCTTTCGACACACCGAACTTCTCTACCGATTCATTTACATCCGGACCCTTAACGGTCAGTCCCATACGCATGCATTCGTCGATGATCACCTTCAGTTTGTCGGCGGCTCCGAGGTTGCGGCTGAGCACGCCTGCCATGTATTCGGCCGGATAGTTGGCCTTTAGGTAGCCCGTCTGATAAGCCACCCAGCTGTAGCATGTAGCATGGCTTTTGTTGAAGGCGTAGGAGGCGAACTTCTCCCAGTCGGCCCATATCTTCTCAAGCACCTCGGCCTTATGGCCGTTTTTCTGCCCTTCCGCCATGAACTTCACCTTCAGCTTCTGCATCTTGTCGATCTGCTTCTTACCCATCGCCTTTCTAAGCATATCGCTCTCGCCTCGCGTGAAGTTGGCGAGCAGTCGCGATAGGAGCATGACCTGCTCCTGATATACAGTGACGCCATACGTCTCCTTCAGGTATTTCTCCATGATGGGGATGTCGTATTCGATCGGTTCGATGCCGTGCTTTCGGGCTATGAATGAAGGGATATAGTCCATAGGGCCCGGACGGTAGAGGGCGTTCATGGCTATCAGGTCTTCAAACTTGGAGGGCTGCAGCTGGCGGAGGTAGGTGCGCATGCCCGCCGACTCAAACTGGAATGTGGAGGTGGTGCGTCCTTCGCAGTAGAGCTTGAATGTGGCGGGGTCGTCGAGAGGGATGTTCTCGATGTCTACGTCAATGCCCTTTGAGGCCTTGATGTTGGCGAGCGTCTCCTTAATGATGGAGAGTGTCTTGAGGCCGAGGAAGTCCATCTTGATGAGGCCGGTGTCTTCGATGATGCTGCCCTCATACTGCGTGGTGATCTGCTTTGTGCCGTCGGCATCGGTGGCCGTGGAGACAGGCACCCAGTCGGAGATTTCATCGCGGCAGATGATGACGCCGCAGGCGTGTATGCCGGTGCCGCGTATGTTGCCTTCAAGCTGGGTGGCGTATTTGATGGTGTCACGTATCTTCGGATCCGGATTATGCGTCTCGTTTTCGAACTCCTTGTTGTATTTGAGTACATTCTTGAGATTGATCTTCGGAGCCTTGCCGTTGACCTCCGGAAGCCTGTCTGGCACGAGTTTCTTCAGCCGGTTGGATTCCGCTACCGACACCTCGAGCACACGCGCTACGTCGGCCAGGGCGCTCTTAGTGGCCATTGTCTGGAACGTGATGATGTGGGCCACCTTCTCCGCGCCATATTTCTCGGTGACGTATTTCAGCACCTCATAACGTCCGTCGTCGTCGAAGTCGACGTCGATATCAGGAAGCGAGATACGGTCGGGATTAAGAAACCTCTCAAACAGCAGATCGTATTTTATAGGATCCACCCGCGTGATGCCGAGACAGTAGGCTGCGGCAGAGCCGGCGGCTGACCCACGGCCCGGACCGATGCTGACGCCGAGTTTGTTGCGCCCGGTGTTGATGAAGTCCTGCACGATGAGGAAGTAGCCCGGGAAACCCATCGTCTTCATTATATAGAGCTCGAAGTTAAGACGCTCCGCCACTTCCTCGGGAAGCGGATCGCCGTAGATCTTCCTTGCTCCCTCCATCGTAAGCTTGTTGAGATAGTCAGCCTCGAATTTGATGCGGTATAGCTTGTCGTAGCCTCCGAGGCGCGCTATCTTCTTCTCTCCCTCCTCGCGAGAAAGCACCACGTTGCCGTTCTCATCCTGCGTGAATTCGTCGTAGAGTTCCTCTTCCGTGATGCGTGCCCGGTATTCCGCCTCCGTGCCGAACTCCTCCGGAATCTCGAAGAAGGGCATGATGGGCGAATGGTCGATGGAATACGGCTCTACCTTGTCGAGCACCTCCATGGTGTTTTCGAGGGCCTCCGGGATATCGCTGAATATCTTCAGCATCTCATCGGGCGATTTCAGCCATTCCTGCTTTGTATAGTGCACCCTGGCCTCGTTGAAGGTCTTCTGCATCGATACGCAGATGAGACGGTCGTGGGCTTCGGCGTCGTCTTCATAGGTGAAATGCACGTCATTGGTGGCTATGAGCTTAATGCCGTGCTTGCGCGCGAGCGGGATGAGCACGTCGTTGACCTTGCACTGCTCGCCATAGGTCTCACGGTTGGAGTTCTCCTTATTCGTCTGATGGCGCTGAAGCTCAATGTAGTAGTCATCGCCGAAGGTCTGTTTATACCACAGTATCCTCTCCTCCGCGGCTTCGAGGTCGCCGTTGAGGATGAACTGCGGCACTTCCCCTCCCAGGCATGCGCTGCATATGATGAGACCTTCCTTATGCTCCGCGAGCTCCACCCTGTCGGTACGCGGCTTGAAATACATGCCGTCGGTCCATGACTTGCTTACGAGCTTTATGAGGTTCTTATAGCCCGTAAGGTTTTTGGCAAGCACTATGAGATGGTAGCCTCTGTCGCTCTTGTCGCGGCGGTCGGTAAGCCTGTCTTTGGCCACATACATCTCGCAGCCGATGATCAGTTTGAATTTCTCTTCATCCGGAAGTCCGGAATTCTTTTTATTGACGTAGTTCCACATCTCCTTGACTCCGAACATGTTGCCATGGTCGGTAAGGGCAATACCCCGCATTCCGAGCTCCTTGGCCCGGTCTACGAGTTCGGATATGGATGCCTTTCCGTCGAGAAGGCTGTATTGCGAATGCACGTGCAGGTGCGTGAATTGTGTCATTTCGTAGTTGTGTGGTTGTTGGGTTGTTGGGTTGTTAAGTTGTTGGGTTGTTGGGTTATTGGGTTGTTGGGTTGTTGGGTTGTTGGGTTGTTGGGTTGTTGGGTTGTTGAATCAATCCGTGGGTACACGCCCGAAGCCCTTGAATGTGCGCACGTAGTAGGGCTGAGTGATATCGGAGACCACCACCCCCTTCGATGTGGAGGCATGTATGAAGTTGGTGTCGTCTATCATTATCCCTACATGGGAAGTCTTGTCGGGATCCTTTCCGGTAGCGAAGAAGCATAGGTCGCCTACTCTGACATCCTTCTCCTTAAGCTTTCTGCAGAATTCCTGCTGCTGGGCGCTGTTGCGCGGAAGCTTCACTCCGGTCACTTCCTCATATACGCTCATGACCATCCCGGAGCAGTCGCAGGCCCTCCCCTTTTCGGCCCTGCCGTAGCCATAAGGAGTGCCGAGCCAGCCGGAGGCTTCCTTCACTATACGGTTGTCGGATTTAGAAAGGTCGGATTGCCTTCTGCCATATTCGTCAGAACTACCCTTTTTCCCTTTCTTCTTTTTCTTTTTCTTGTTCTTATGTATCCTCTCGGTCGCATGGCGCGCCTCGCCGGCGTCTTTAGCTGACCGGCACGACGGCAATCCCGCCATGGCGGCGGAGAATACCAGAAGCAGGAGAATGCGTAGGATCTTTCGTTTCATAGCGCAAATTTAGTCAATTGTAAGAATTTTTCAAAGTATTTTAATGATTTTTTCAATTCATTCCATCGTATCTTAAATATAATTAAAAAGATAAACCTTTCCGCACTATTGGAGTCATATTTGTTGTTTTATGATTGAAAGCGTGGCAGAGGGTCTGCGAAAAGACCGATGCCGCTTCAATCTCCACCATAGATTCAATTGAAAAATAAGAAAAAACCAACCAATACGACAAATGAAAGTAAAGTATCTTGTAGCAGTGACAGCGGCAGCCGTAATGATTCCGGCTGCGGGTATGGTCTACTCCAATACCTTCACTAATTCCAACGGCTCCCAAGAGCGCGAGCCCGAGTTCATCACGATCTCAAGAGCCCCTTCATTCGAGACAGACTTCACGAAAGCGGCTGAAAGCACTGTCAACTCTGTCGTGTGTATCAAAAGCTTCGTCGACCGCAGTCAGCAGTATGGCGGCCAGCAGGGAGGATATATGGATCCTTTCGGAATGTTTGATTTCTTCTTCGGCCCCCAGCAGCGCCAGCAGCCTCAGCAGCAACCGCGCCAGAAGAAAAGCGAACCGGTGCAGAGCGGCCTCGGATCGGGCGTGATCCTCAGCGAAGACGGCTATATCGTCACCAACAACCATGTCATCGACGGAGCCGACAGCCTTGAGGTGCTCCTCAACGATAATTCCACATACGAGGCACGTGTAATCGGCACCGACGAATCTACCGACCTCGCCCTCATCAAGATCGATGCGAAAGGCCTTAAGGCCATCAAGGTGGGCGACTCCGAAGCCCTCCGTCTCGGCGAGTGGGTGCTCGCAGTGGGCAACCCCTTCGGTTTCAACTCCACGGTGACCACAGGAATCGTCAGCGCCAAGGCCCGTAGCCTCGGCACCGACTCCCACCGCCGCAACAGGATGGGCATCGAGGCGTTTATCCAGACCGATGCCGCTCTCAACCCCGGCAACTCAGGCGGTGCGCTCGTCAACCTCAACGGAGAGCTCGTCGGCATCAACGCCGCCATCTATTCCAACACCGGCAGCTACTCGGGATTCTCCTTCGCCATCCCCACTACCATCATGGCCAAGGTAGTAGCCGACCTGCGCGAATACGGTACTGTGCAGCGTGCTGTCCTCGGCATTTCAGTAGCCGACCTCACTTCCGAAATAGCCAAGGAGAAGGGCATCACGGCTACCAAATCCGGAGTGCTCGTAGCCGGAGTAAGCGACCGAAGCACTGGCAAGGAGCTCGAGCTTAAGGAAGACGACGTGATCGTCGCCATCAACGGAACTGAAATCAAGAACCTCCCCGAACTCCACGAGCAGCTCGCCAAGTACCGTCCCGGTCAGGAAATCACAGTTTCCTACTACCGCGACAACAACAAGATCACAAAGAAGGCCACCCTCCGCAACACGCAGGGCGACACCGCGCTGACCAAGAAGGGTGATTTCTCTGAAATCGGCTGCGCCTTCATGAAGCTCAACAGCGACGCGCTCAAGCAGCTCGGCATCAGCAACGGCGTGAAGGTGACAGGCCTCAAGGGCGGCCCGTTCAAGAACGCCGGCGTGAAAGACGGCTTCATCATCATTGAGATCAACGACCGTCCCGTGCGTTCGAGCGAAGATGTGGAGAACATCTACAACCGCATAATGAAGGATGACGACAACGAAGACAAGGTGATGATCCTTAAAGGCATCTATGCCAATGGAAAGAAAGGCTACTATGCCGTCAACCTCGCGGAGTGACCAAAGGCGGAAAACATCGCCCAACGTTAAATAAATGAAAGAAACGCGCCCGACTCAAACCGGACGCGTTTCTTTTTCGTTTTATTATTGTAAGTTTTTAGTCCTAAAACTTGCATAATCCAAAATTTATTATTAACTTTGCAATAATTTGTGTAAGCTTACATATGAGACAATTAAAGATAACTAAGTCAATCACCAATCGCGAAAGCGCGTCGCTCGACAAGTACCTTCAGGAGATAGGCCGTGAGGAACTGATCTCTGTAGCGGAGGAGGTCGAGCTCGCTCAGCGCATCAAGAAAGGTGACCATGCAGCACTTGAGAAACTCACCAAGGCAAACCTCCGTTTTGTGGTGTCGGTGGCTAAGCAGTACCAGAACCAGGGCCTCAGCCTCCCCGACCTCATCAATGAAGGAAACCTCGGTCTGATTCGTGCAGCCCAGAAATTCGACGAGACAAGAGGTTTTAAATTCATCTCCTACGCAGTGTGGTGGATCCGGCAGTCGATCCTTCAGGCACTCGCTGAGCAGAGCCGTATCGTGCGCCTCCCCCTTAATCAGGTGGGATCGCTCAATAAGATCAGCAAGGAGCTCTCGAAATTCGAGCAGGAAAACGAACGCCGCCCCTCTCCCGAGGAGCTTGCGGAACGCCTCGACATTCCTGTAGACAAAATCTCCGATACCCTTAAAGTGAGCGGCCGCCACATTTCGGTCGACGCTCCGTTTGTAGAGGGTGAGGACAACTCGCTTCTTGACGTTCTGCCCAACGACGACAGCCCTTCCGCCGATGCATCCCTCACTCAGGAGTCACTCTCCAAGGAGGTGGACCGCGCACTGCGTCAGCTCTATGACCGTGAGCGTGAGATCATCAAGATGTTCTTTGGAATCGGATGTCAGGAAATGACCCTTGAGGAGATCGGCGCAAAGTTCGACCTCACACGTGAACGAGTACGCCAGATCAAGGAGAAGGCCATCCGCCGCCTCAAAGGACAGAAGAGCAAGCTTCTCAAGAGCTATCTCGGAGAATAATCAGAAAATAATTATTTCCCAATATTTAAGGAGGGTATCAGACCTTGCGTCTGACACCCTCCTCCTTTTTACTTCACTATTGCGTTTTCACTTCACGATTCCGTCGCGCTTCAGGAGAGCGTCTACGGTAGGCTTCTTACCGCGGAACTCTATGTAAAGCTCCATCGGATCCACAGTACCACCCGATTCAAGCATCTTATGATACTTCTCGGCCGTCTTCCTGTCGAAGATTCCGTTTTCCTGGAAAGCAGCGAAAGCATCGGCGTCGAGCGATTCGGCCCACTTGTAGCCATAGTAGCCAGCCGCATAGCCGCCCGAGAAGATATGGCCGAACTGAGGAGAAGTAAGGCATCCATCCACCATATCGAATACCTTGACAGGCTCCATGGCATTAGCTTCAAAGACAGTGATATCCTGCGATGCACGGAGCGGATCCTCTATCGTATGGTAAGCCATGTCAATATAGCCGAAGCCAAGCTGACGCATGCATCGGTAGGCGGCTCCGAACTGAGAGGCCGCGACGAAGCGGTCGATAAGCTCCTTCGGCATCTTCTTTCCGGTCTTGTGATGCTTGGCAAACGTGTCAAGGAATTTCTGCTCCGTAAGATAGTTCTCGTTAAACTGTGAGAAGAGCTCTACGAAGTCATGGTAGACGTTCGTGCCGCTGAGGCTCGCATACTTGGCCTGCGAGCTCAGACCGTGGAGCGCATGGCCGAACTCATGCAGGAATGTCTCCACCTCGCTCGGAGTAAGAAGTACCGGATCATTGCCTACAGGCTTGGAGAAGTTCATCACGATGGAGATGACAGGCACATGGCGGTTGCCTTCATCGTCTTTCGTCTCTGTGTTGAACTCCGTCATCCATGCGCCCGAGCTCTTACCGGGACGATAGTAGAAGTCTGTATACAGCACTCCGAGTATCTTGCCGTCTTTGTCAAACACTTCGAAAGCTTCGGCATCCGGATGATAGGTAGGAATGGATTTGTTACGCTTGAATGTATAGCCGAAAAGCTTAGTGGAGAGTCCGAATACTCCGTCGATGGTATTGTTGAGTTCGAAATAGGGCTTCATGTCCTCGTCGTTGAAGGCATACTTCTCGTTTTTCAGCTTGTCAAACCAATAGGCGTAATCCCAAGGCATAAGCACGAAGTCGGGGCCTTCGGTCTGGCGGGCGTAGGCCTGCACCTCCTCTATCTCCTTCTTCATCGGCTCTGTATAGGAATCCTTGAGATTTCCGAGGAAATCCATTACGGTCTCAGGATTGGCCGCCATCGTATGGCCCAGCTGATACTCGGCGAAGTTCTTATGTCCGAGAAGCTTCGCTATCTCCAGACGGACGTTGGCGATGTCCTTGAGGATTTCTATGTTGGAATATTCACCTCCGATATTGCGCGAGCCGTAAAGACGATAGAGCTTTTCGCGCAGACCGCGGTCGTCGGCATATTTCATGAACGGACCATACGAAGGAGCGAATACGGTAATCAGATAAAGGCCCTCGTCGTTGCTCTTCCCTTCAGCCTTCAGTGCAGCATCGGCTTCGGCTTTGGCTGCTGTCTTTATCGACTCCGGAAGGCCGGCCGTCTGGGCTTCGGTGATCCACATCCGGCGTGCCGGATCCTTCATGCCGTTGGTAGTGTTCTGCGAGAATCGGAGGTTCAGATCGCTGAGCTCCGCAGTCAGCTTGCGGTATTTCTCACGGTCCGCACCCTGGAGCGCGGCGCCGTTGTCGGCGAATGAAGCATACGTCTCCGTGATTAGCCTTTTCTCTTCCGGAGTAAGACCCTCTTCACGGTCGCGGTTGTCATACACCTGCTTGATCCTGCTGAAGAGGCCCTCGTTGAGAAGTATGTTCGCATTGTGCTCGGAAAGCATGGGAGTGATGTTCTGCATCGCCTCCTGATAGGCTTCGTCGCCACATGCGCTTTCGAGGTTGGAAAGCGCCAGCACCGCGCGGTTCAGTTCCCAGCTGCTCCGGTCAAGGGCAGCGATGGTGTTCTCGAATGTAGGTATAGACCTCTGGTTGACGATGGCCGCGATGGCCTTGTTCTGATACTCGATGCCTTCCTTGACAGCGGCTTCCATATCGGCCGCCGTGATTTTATTGAAGGGAAGCACATTGTGGGGAAGCCCCGATGGAGCCAGCACCGGATTGGAGCTGTCGTTCACGGCCTGGGCATGAAGTGAGCCCGTAGCCATAGCTGTAGCTGCTAACATTGATAGTATTGTTTTTTTCATAAATGCAGATGCGGGAACCCGTACCGTATCGGTGCGGATTCCCGTCTTTTGGTTTATTCTGTGGTTTTTTTTCTGTCTTGCCTCATATTAAGGATCATTTAGCGGCTTCCTTGCCTACCATGATCACCTCGATATGGTTCTTGCCGTCATATACGCTCTTGAGGAATTTATTGAATTCTTCGAGTGTCAGTGACTGAAGCGTCTCGATGTAACCGGCATTGGGATTGAAGCCTCTTTCAGTCGCCATGATGGCGCCTTCCCAGTAGCCGTTGGTCTTGGAGTTGATCTCATACTGCTTGATGGCGGCTTCCTTCACCTTGTTGAAGTGGTCGGCCTTAGCGCCATTCTTCAGCATGTCTTCGAATTCCTTGTCGGCACGCTCTTCAAGACGTGCGAGTTTGTCTTCAGCTGTCTGATAAGCATACACGAGCTGCCAGGTATTGTTGTTGAAGTTGAACGAACCATTCACGGATGCGCCGTATGTGCCGCCCTCGTCCTCACGGAGAGTCTCGATGAAGATCATGTCGAGCACCTCACCCATAAGGTCTACCATGATGTCGTTCTTTACGTTCCACTTGAGGTTTGTGCCGGTATACATATTATATACTGTAGTGGCGGGAGTCTGCATCATCACGTCAAACTTATCCTCCACGATGCCCTTCACGGGATCGATGCTTGTCACTGCCTTATAGGGTGAAGCCTGACCCTTGGAAGGAAGAGTAGCGATATACTGCTCAAGCATCGGACGGAGAGTAGCCTCGTCTACATTGCCTACGAAGATGAATGTGTAGTCAGCAGCGTTCTCAAGGTTCTTCTTGGCCATCGCCAGCATATTGGAGTAGTTGGCTTTCTCAAACACTGCGAGGTCAGGCACTCCCATGAGGGGATTGTCGCCGTATACGGCCTTGGCCCTATTGCGGGCGAAAATCATGTCGGGGAGCTGGTCCTGGTTGGCGAGGATAGGTTTGTACTGGTCTACCTGTGCCTGATATGTCTTCTCATCAGGATTAAGGGCGGTGAAATACGCATAGATCACTTCCATCAGGCTACCGAAGTCTTTCACGCTTGAATAGCCTTCGAGCACGTCGGTATAGCTGTTGGTGGAGTAGCCGAGCGATACGGTCTTGCCTGCGAGATATTTCTTCATCATGTTGATGTCGAAGTTGCCGAGTTTTGAGAGCTCAACTGCCATGTCCATCACGAGAACGTCGGCAGCCTGGTCTTTCGAATACTGCTGCTTGCCACCATTGCGGAATGCCTCCACACGGATTTCGTCGGCCTTGAAGTCAGTGGTCTTGAGGATCACCTTCACGCCATTGGAGAGTGTGAACTCTGTAGTGCCGAGTTCCGGATTGTTCTTAGTGGCCTTGATGGAGCCGGGAGCCGGAAGCTTCTCGATGAGGGGCTCGGTGATCACTTCATCCACGTATGCCTCATACTCTGCGCCAAGGCTTGCCTCGAGCGCGGCTACCACTTCAGCCTCCTTAAGGATGTTTGTCTTGTCGTTGAGCGGCTGGCTCACCACGATCACCTGGTTCTCGGCAGTCAGTATCTGCTGGGCCACCTGATTGTAGGCTTCTACAGGAATCATCGGAAGGATCTGCTTGGCGATCTGGAGCTCGGTCTCGATGCCGGGCACGGGGTCGTTGTCGATGAAGTGGCGGATCAGTTCGCGTCCGTAGGCGCTATTGTAGGTCTTGTCCTTTTCGTTGAAGGACTTTTCCAAACCGTTGAGAAGAACGGAAGTGGCGCGTTCAAGCTCGCTCTGTGTGAAACCGGTCTTGCAAGCACGCGCTACGATCTGCATCGCTGCGTTGTAGGCCGGAAGGATATCGCCTGAAGGAACCACATAGATGGAGAAGGCGTCTTTAGTGGCAGATACGAGGAATTTGCCGAACATAACCTGAGCCGCTGCATAGGGACACTCAGGATTGGTGGAATATTCGTCGAGACGGTCCTGGATCATGCGCACGAGCACTGTCTGCAGCAGAGACTCCTGCATATAGCCCTCCACTGTGTTGCGCATCTCCCAAGGCATCTTGTCGCTCTTGAAGAAAGTCATCACGGTAGTGCTCTTGAGCTCGGGATCCTCGAAATGCACGTAGATGGGCTTCTCATTGTCGCTGACAGCCACATACTCACGCGGAGCCGCGTTTTCCGGCATCTTGACGGTAGAGAAGAGTTCCTTGACTTTTTTCTCCATTTCGTCTGCGTCGAAGTCACCTACGACGAAAATACCCTGCTGATCAGGACGATACCATTTCTTGTAGTAGGCACGGAGCACTTCGGGCTTGAAGTTCATCACTACCTCCATCTTGCCGATAGGCATCTGCTGATACTGGTATTCGCTGAAGATCTGAGGAAGCATCGCAGCATACAGGCGGGTGCCGGCATCATTGCGCTGACGCCATTCCTCATTGATCACACCCCTCTCGGCGTCGATCTCAGACTCTTCGAGCAGAATGCCGTCACACCAGTCGCGGATCACGAGAAGCACGCTGTCCATAAGCGGCTTGTCGGTAGTGATTACGTTGTCGATGTTGTAGACGGTCTCGTCAAAACCTGTGTAGGCGTTGATGTCGGCACCGAAGCGTATGCCTTTGCTCTGGAGATAGTTGAGCATGTTCTTGCCCGGATAGTGGGTGATTCCGTTGAAGGCCATATGCTCGAGGAAGTGGGCGAGGCCGAGCTGCTCCTGAGTCTCGAGCGTACTGCCTACCTTCTGCGCGATGTAGAAGTTGGCGCGCTCCTTGGGCTGTTCGTTGTGGAGGATATAGTAGGTAAGTCCATTGGGAAGGACTCCCGACTTTACCTCTGGTTTCAGTGCCAGCGGCGTGAGCTGCGGCATCTGGGCGAAGGCGACTGCAAACATTATCAGAAGAGTCGCCAGACTGGTAAGTCTTTTCATATAGTTATTATTGTTGGTTATTACTGTCTTCAACTCAAAATCATGCCATTTCCCCTATACCTCCTAAACCATTTATAAGACTTATGGGATTTATCACAGTCATAAATCCCATAAGCCTTATACTATAATAGACGCAGAAACTTCGAAAAAATTACAGTTTTATCAAAGTTTTTTGCGTGATGACCATATCCATCGCCACATCATGAGGCTCGGAAGGCAGGTCATCGAAAAGCTGGAACTCGTATCCCACCCCGATCTTCGTAGCCTTAGAGGTGGAGAGAAGCCTGTCGTAGAATCCCTTTCCACGCCCGAGACGGTTGCCCTTACGGTCGAACGCAACAGCCGGAATCACCATCAGTTCGATATCGTCTACGTCCACCACGTCGTCTCCCGTGGGCTCCTCTATGTGGAACGATCCCAGTTCAAGCCGCGTCTCCTCATAGGGGAGGATATCGAGGTTGACTCCATTTACCCTCGGCAGGAAGAAACGCTTTCTGTCGTGCCATTTCTGCAGGAACTTTATGGTCTGCAATTCATCGGGCAGGGAGTGATACATCAGGATGTTGTCGGCCATCATGAAGGCGGCCGTCTTCTCGAGCTGGGCGAACACTTCCTCCGCCGCACTCGCCTTCTCCATCTCCGAAAGCATCATCCGGAGATTCTTTATCTTTCTGCGAATATCAGATTTTTCCATGTCCTTGTTTTTTGTGTGTTTTTATAGATTGAATTGATTGTATTTCTTTTACTGACCCTTACCTTCTCCGCCGCTGACCATTTCCTCAGCCTTCCCTTCCTTGATGAGCTGAAGGGCCTTACGCACGGTTACATCGTCCTGATTGAGCATCTGGATGAGGCCGTTGTAGCCGAGCACGTTGCGGGCTATCTGCGCCTTCAGCAGGTTGAGGATAAGCGAACGGCTGCGGTTGATGTAGTACCAGCGAGCCGGCACTCCGTTCTGAGCGGCGAAGTCAACGAATCCTTCGAGCAGCGTCTGATCGCGCGGAATCACCCTTTCAAGCTCCTCTATGGTCTTTACGTCTTTCGTCACCGACCGGTATTTCTCAGCCACCTGGAAGGCGTACTTCGTTATGAGGCCGCGGTTGCTGACATTCACGTAGTATGACGAGTAGCCGGTAGTGTCTTCAGGCACGAACACATCGGGCATTATGCCACCGCCGCCGTAGACCTTCCGCCCTCCTACGGTCAGGAAGAGCTTGCTCTTGTCGAGCTTGATGCTGTCGGCATTGTAGAACTCTCCGTGCTCGAAGCGGTCGAGGATATCCATCACGTATTTGCCGTCGGCTCCGCGTTCGTATGGTTTCTGTATGCACCGTCCGGAGGGAGTGTAGTATCTGGCTACGGTCAGGCGAATAGCGCTGCTGTCCGGAAGTTCTATCTGATGCTGCACAAGACCCTTTCCGAATGAGCGGCGTCCTATCACGAGGCCTCGGTCGTTGTCCTGGATGGCACCGGCGAAGATTTCGGAAGCGGAGGCGGAATACTCGTCGATGAGCACCGTCACGGGGAAGTTCTGGAAGTGGCCGCTGCCGTCGCTCATGGCTACACTGCGGTTCTCACTCAGTTTTCCGTTGGTGCTGACGATGATCCTTTCGTCGGGCAGGAATTCATTTGCCATCAGTATCACCTGGTCGAGGAATCCGCCGGAGTTGCCCCTGAGGTCGATCACGAAGCTCTTGGCTCCCTGCGAGGCAAGCTGAAGCAGGGCCATATAGAACTCCTCGAAAGTATTGCGTCCGAATTTCGACACCTTCAGGTAGCCTATTCCCTCTTCCTTATCCGCCATGTAGACTGCGTCCACGCTGTTGACCGGTATGTCGTCGCGCACCACGTCGAAATCAAGAAGTTTATCGGAATTGGAGCGCTTCACCTTGAGGGTCACTTCGGTGCCTTTAGGACCACGGAGGGTCTTGAACACCTTGTCTTGCGTGGCGTTCTTTCCCGTCAGCACACTGTCGCCTGCCGCCACTATCTTGTCGCCGTTGAGGAGGCCGACCTTCTCGGCGGGACCGCCGGCGATCACGTCTACCACGACCACGGAATCGTTGACGATCTGAAACGATACGCCCACTCCGGAGAAATGGCCGTCCATATCCTCGTTGGTGGCGTGAAGCTCCTCCGGCGTGAAATAGACGGAATGGGGGTCGAGTCCGGCAAGCAGCTCGGGCACTATGGATGCAAGCAGAGAGTCTACGTCGATGCGGTCGACATATTCATTCTCTATCAGGTCTGCTATCGTGCGCAGCTTAGCCTCCGCCGGAGAGACACGGCTCACCGAAAGGTATTTACCAATAAAGACACCACCTGTAAGGCCGAGCGCCAATACAAGCGGTATCAATACGAATCCTATGTTTCTTTTTTTATTCATCATTTAAGTCTATTCATTCTCCAGAGGCATATGCACCACCTTGATGCCGGCCTTCCTAAGCAGATCAAGACCATCCTGTATGCGGTAGAGGTCGCTGAAGACGACCCTCTTTATTCCCGACTGGATGATAAGCTTGCTGCATTCCATACAGGGTGAGGCAGTCACGTAAAGGGTTCCCCCTTCGCTGGAATTGTTGCTGCGGGCCACTTTAGTGATGGCGTTGGCCTCGGCATGCAGCACATAGGGGAAGGTGACGTTGTTTTCCTCGCAGACGTTGGGAAATCCCGACGGAGTACCGTTGTATCCGTCGGAGATTATCATGTTGTCCCTTACAATGAGCGCCCCTACCTTCCTGCGCACGCAGTAGGAGTTCTCGCTCCATATCTGCGCCATGCGTAGGTATCGGCTGTCGAGAAGCCGCTGCTTCTCTTCCTGCTTACGGCGGCTTTCCGCCTCCATTTCAGCCGCGCTCATCAGAGTTCGGCATGGTCGGTAAGGAAATGCTCCGCATCCAGAGCAGCCTTAGCGCCGCTGCCAGCTGCGACGATGGCCTGGCGGTAGCGCGGATCGGCTACGTCGCCAGCCGCGAATACGCCTTCCACACTTGTCTCCGTAGTGGCGCCCTTCACCTTGATATAGCCCTGCTCGTCAAGTTCAAGCTGACCCTTGAGGAAAGCAGTGTTCGGGTTGTGGCCGATGCCGAGGAAGAAACCGTCGATCTTGATGTCGAAGTGGTCTTCCTGATCAGTGCCTGCGGCGCGCACCACATGAGCTCCTTCCACTACCTCATCGCCGAAAAGGCCGGTGACGTTGCATTCGAACAGGATCTCGATGTTGGGTGTATTCATCACCCTCTTGCGCATCACGTCGCTTGCGCGGAGGAATGGCTTACGAACTATAAGGTATACCTTATTGCAGAGCGACGAGAGATAGAGGGCCTCTTCGCAGGCAGTGTCGCCACCGCCTACCACAGCCACGTCTTTCTTCCTGTAGAAGAATCCGTCGCATACGGCGCATGCGCTCACTCCCATACCCTGGTATTTGATCTCATCAGGTATGCCGAGATACTTTGCGCTCGCTCCCGTGCTGATGATTACGGTGTTGGCTACGACCTCATCACCGTGGTCGTCAATAGCCACGAAAGGACGCTTCGAGAGATCCACGCTCTCGATATTGCGAGGGCGCACCTCAGCGCCGAAACGCTCTGCCTGCTTGCGGAGCTGATCCATCATCTCCATGCCTCCGACTCCGTCGGGATAGCCGGGGAAGTTTTCTATTTCAGTGGTCTGGGTAAGCTGGCCGCCGGGCTGGTTGCCTTCATAGATGATCGGGGTGAGGTTGGCGCGTCCGGCATAGATGCCGGCAGTATATCCGGCCGGGCCGGAACCTATGACGAGTACTTTTACTGTTGACATTTTGTTTCTTTCCTTTCTTTATATGCCGATGGCCGGAGTTCGCTCCGGTCATCGATTAGTTATCTTTATCTGTTGTTGTTTCCTTTACTTATAACAATCGGGAATAGGTTTTATTTCAATTATCATCCCTTTTTTCACCGCAAATCAACGATTTCTACCTTAGGATACTTCGATTTAGGGTATACGAAGCTGCTTTCAGGCAGTTTCTGACCCGTCTTGACCTGCGATACAGACACCGAGACCTTCTGTCCGGAACTCGGTATCACCACGAGCTTCGAGGGAAAGGAAGTGCCGTCAGGGATGGTCACATGCACGCTCTTATAGCCCGACTGCTTCGACTTCGGAGTCAACACTATCGTCTTGGATCCCTTGGTCTGACTCTTGGCGAAAGAAGCGGTGAATGCCGACGAGTAGGAATTCACTATGGCCAGGGGATTGGCCTCCCCTACTTCCTGAGGCGTGGGGGTCATCAGAGTAGTCTCCTTGGTATTGGGATTGTAGGTCCACATGCTTTTTCCGTCATACCATGTCGATGTAGACGATGTCTGAAGAGCGAACTTCCGCCCCGAAGCCTTGAGGGTACCGGTCATCTTCTGCTGTCCGTAGTCGAGGGTGAAGAATGCTGTCAGACCCCCGGCCCCGTTGATGGCCGCTGCCGCCTTCTTAAGCATACCGTCTGCTGTCTGCGCCGAAGCGCTGAAAGCCACAACCACAGCCATCATCCCCATCAGGATATATCTGAAATACCTTTTCATATCTTACTCTGTTTCGTTTTTAAATTCATTTAAGGATACTTGATGCTATCCGAGTGTATCCAGCAGATCCTCCAGAGCCATAGGCTCAATGAGGACACTACGTGGTTTACCGCCCGTAGCCGGGCCCACCACTCCGAGGGCCTCGAGCTGGTCCATGATTCGTCCCGCACGGTTGTATCCTATTTCATAACGTCTCTGAACGGCGGAAGTTGATGCAACGCCGCTCGCCACTACCTGCCGCGCTATGTCTTTCAGCAGCGGATCGAGCTTGCCCATGGTGGCCGTATCAACCTCAGGCGAATCGCCGTCGCCGCTGTTCTGGGGCTCAGGAAGGATATACGGGCCCTGAGGATAAGGCTGACGCGCGATGTAGTCGCATACCTCCTCCACCTCCGGAGTGTCGACAAACGCACACTGCACACGTGTCATCTCGCCGTTGTTGCTGATGAGCATGTCGCCGCGTCCGATGAGCTGTTGCGCTCCCGTAGAGTCGAGGATGGTCTTGGAGTCTACACCCGAACTTACCTTGAAGGCGATACGCACGGGGAAGTTGGCCTTGATCATACCGGTGATGACGTTGGTCGACGGTCGCTGGGTAGCGATTATGACGTGGATACCTACGGCGCGGGCCAGCTGGGCAAGACGTGCGATCGGAAGCTCCACTTCCTTGCCGGCTGTCATGATCAGGTCGGCAAACTCGTCGATGATCACCACAATATACGGCATGAAGCGGTGTCCTTCGCGAGGATCAAGCTTCTTGGCCTTGAACTTATCGTTGTATTCCGTCACCTGCCTTACGAATGCCGTCTCAAGGAGCTTGTAGCGCTCGTCCATCTCCACGCAGAGCGAGCTCAGGGTAGCCACTACGTTCTCCATATTGGTGATGATGGGCTGCGGGCTGTCGGGTATCTTGGCGAGATAGTATTTCTCAATTTTAGAGTAGAGTGAGAATTCCACTCGCTTCGGGTCTACCATGACGAATTTCAGTTCCTCGGGACGCTTCGAATAAAGGAGGGAGGTGACGATGGCGTTAAGGCCTACCGACTTACCCTGACCCGTGGCACCGGCCACAAGAAGGTGGGGCATTTTGGCCAGGTCGGCGATGTAGACTTCATTTGAGATGGTGGAACCCAACGCCACGGGAAGCTTGAACTTCGTGTTCTGGTATGCCTTCGACTGTATGATGGTACGCATCGACACCGTCTGGGCATCCTTGTTGGCCACTTCTATGCCGACAGTTCCCTTGCCCGGTATCGGGGCGATGATACGCACACCGTTGGCGGCGAGCGAGAGGGCGAGGTCGTCTACAAGACCGCGTATCTTTGCGATCTTGACTCCGGTGTCGGGGCGTATCTCATAGAGCGTCACGGTAGGACCTACGGTCGCCTCTATGCTCGTGATGGGTATGCCGAAGTCAAGCAGCGTCTGCTTGATCTTCTGCTTGTTTTCAAGCAGCTCGTCGGCATCAACCGATATCCTTTCCGCTCCGGGACGCAGATAGTCTGTCGGGGGGAAGATATATTCATGCGTGAAGAGTGCGCTATCGTATGCCGGGGCGCTCTTTTCCGTAGCCTTCTCTATCTGGTTGACGTTGACCGTCATCACCTCTTCCGGTTTCTCTTCTTCCGCCGGTGCTTTCTGCGGCTGAGGCTCAACCTTCGGTTCCGGCACGGGTGCAGGTGCGGGTGTAGGTGTAGGTGCAGGCTTGGGTTCCGGCACGCGTGCCGGTGCCGGTGTAGGTGTTGGTGCAGGTGCAGGCTTGGGTTCCGGCGCGTGAGCGGCGGCGCCCTGTTGGCGCGGCGCTACAGGAGCCGGAGAGGGCGACGGAACCGGAGCAAGCTCCGGCTCCGGTTCTGATTCTGATTCAAGGTCCGGAGCAGGTGAAGGCACCACGACAGGCTTAGGGCCGACTGTTGGCATCGGCTCCATGACCGGTTTCGGCTCTACTACAGGTTTTGGTTCTACTATGGATTTAGGTTCGACGGCTGGCTTAGGCTCAGGCTTTACTTCCTGTGCGGGCATTGCCATATGTGCAGGCTCAGCCTCTGCTGTCCGGTGTTCGTAGGCTGAAGCCATCTCTTCCTCAGCAGGTGCTACATCATTATCAACATTGTCAGCGTCTGCGCGATAGTCGGCGTATGAATTGCCTTCAATTGGCTCCTCCGAGAATGCGAGCGAATTCGGGTCGTCGTCTAAGGAATCAAACGACGTGTCGGGATCATCCTCGTCCTCAAGGTCGGGAAACTCGAAGATGGTGTCTGCATCAGGATTGAACTCCACATTTTCCGCCGCAACGGGATCTGCCACCGGCTGCTCGGTGTCTTCCCCTTCTCCCGCAAGGGCTTCGTCGCGCATTTCCCGACGCTTCATTTCCTCACGCTCCTCCTGCTTCTGCATCTCGGCCTCCTCGGCTTCGCGCAGCTCACGGCGCCGGTCGTCGTAGGCACGTTTCTTCACCAGAACCCACTTGATGGCGTCGCGCAGACAGATGACCACAAATACCGATATAAGCACCACAGATATGATGATGGCACCGCTCCAGCCTATGTAGCTGTAGATGATCTCATTGATGTAGCGGCCATGGAAGCCGCCCCAGTTCACGTCGGTGTCCAGGCCTATCGAGAGCATCCCGACCACCACACTGAGCGTGATGAGCGCAAGAAGCGACTTGATTGTGAAGTCAAGGCTCCGGAATCTGGGATAGCCTATGAGCAGCTTCATCGACATGCACAGAAGCCACACTACGATTACTATAGCGCCTACGCCAAAACCCTGGTTGATCAGCAGCTCCGTCAGGCGCGCTCCGCCTTCGCCCGCATCGTTGGCCACAACCGTCTCCAAGCCCGTGGCTGCATCGGCCACCATACTCTGATCCACTATGCAGTTGCTGAAATACGAAATGAAGGCCACCGCAAACCAGAATCCCAGTCCGCCAAGGATGATGCCAACGACGAGCCGAGTCACTATGGAGTCGCGCCATTCCTTGAACGACGCCATTATATCGGACCCGAATTTCTTTTTCGGCTCCTGTTTGGTTTTCTGCTCCGCCGGCTGTTCCTTCGCGGCGCCGGCCTCGGCCGGCTTAGGCTGCCGTCGACGGCGGTTGCGGGGGCGCGGTTCCGGAGCCGGCTCCGGCGCGGCCGCCTGCTCTTCAGCTATCGGGTCTATCTGGTCCTGTGGCTCATCGCCAGTCGAGATTTCAGGGGAATAATTATGATATTGCTTCATATGTAGTGTGTCTCAAAAGGGATATGTTTAGTTATTGAGAGGGCTTTTTCTCGCCGTCTCCGATATAGAAATGCAAAATTAGTAAAAAAAAACGGGATTATATCAAAAAAAAATGTTAACTTCGCATTTGAAAATGAAACCAACAAGAATCGCAGGACTCGCAGTGCTCGCCCTCCTATGGGTGTGGCTATGTGTGGGGCTGCTCACTTCCGCCGACGGATTCAACCTGAAAAACATCCTGATAGCGGCTATGAGCGGCATCATCATTTTTGTGCCCCTTTATAAGAAATACTTCAGGGGCGGTAAGAATTAGCATAAGCATGAAACAGGATTCAGCATCTACTCCTACCCAATCGCCCGGAACTTCAGGCTATGGCCTTCTGGATGCGATCTCATCGCCGGCCGATGTGCGTGCCTTACGCCTCGACCAGCTGCCGGAGTTATGCGCCGACATCCGGCGCTTCCTTATCGACCATCTTTCGGTCAACCCCGGACATTTCGCCTCAAGCATGGGCGCGGTAGACATAATCGTTGCTCTCCATTACGTCTACGATACACCCTCCGACCATCTTTTCTGGGATGTCGGACACCAGGCATACGCCCACAAGATCCTCACCGGACGCCGCGACGCTTTCGTCAACCAGAGGAAAAAGGGGGGCATCAGTGGATTCCCCTCCCCTCTTGAGTCGGAACATGACACTTTCGTCACGGGACACGCTTCAAATTCGATTTCGGCCGCTCTCGGCAGGGCTATAGCCGACCGAAACACTCCCGGCAAGGAAAACGCCAGGACAGTTGCCGTCATAGGCGACGCCTCCATTTCCGGTGGACTGGCCTTCGAAGGACTAAATAATGTGGCCAACAACCCCAATAACCTTCTCATCATCCTGAATGACAACGAGATGAGCATCGACGCCAACGTAGGTGCCCTTCACGCATATCTTTCAGAGATGTCGACCTCGGCCGGCTACAACAAATGGCGGTCGAAACTCTACAACGCGTTCAGGCGAAAGGGAGTGGTGACGGAAGAAGGGAAAGGCCGCATACAGAGATTCGCCAACTCCGTCAAAAGCCTCGTCAGCGGAAAGCAGAACATCTTCGAGGGGCTGAATATAAGGTATTTCGGTCCGTTTGACGGGCACGACGTGATAAAAATCGTCAAGATACTCAACGATATCAAGGACATGCAGACCCCACGTCTGCTGCATCTGCACACCATAAAAGGAAAAGGCTACCGCCCGGCTGAGGAGAATCCGGCCAAATGGCATGCGCCCGGCCTATTCGATCCGGAGACCGGAGAGAAGATATGCAAGGACTCCAAAGACAGCCCCCTACCCTGGCAGGAAGTGTTCGGACGCACCCTCGTAGAGCTCGCCCGGAAAGACGACCGGGTGATGGGAGTGACGGCTGCAATGCTCAGCGGCACCTCTATCTCAAGGATGATGGAGGAGTTTCCTCACCGCACTTTCGACGTAGGCATATCGGAAGGACACGCAGTGACATTCTCCGCAGGACTCGCTACAGGCGGCAAACGACCGTTCACCGCCATATACTCCACCTTCCTCCAGAGGGCCTACGACAATATAGTCAACGACGTCTGCATACAGGGCCTACCGGTGACTTTCTGCATCGACCGCGCCGGTCTCGTAGGGGAAGACGGAGTGACTCACCACGGACTCCTCGACATCGCATATCTCCGATGCATACCCAATATGAGGATAGCGGTGCCTGCCGACGAGGAGACCCTGCGCAACCTCATGTTCACGTCACTTCATTCCGACGGTCCGATGGCTATCCGCTATCCCAGGGGAAAGGCCACGGTCAAAGACTGGCAGACCGAGATGAAGGAGATTCCCATTGGCAAAGGGCGCGTCGCAGCCGTGGAGGAAGGTGCCGACATAGCCGTGCTTACCGTAGGCCCCCTGCTTCATGAGGCCCGCAAGGCACTCAATGTCCTTAAGGATAAAGGAGTGAAGGCCGACCTCTACGACATGATATGGGTGAAACCGCTCGACACCGATCTCCTCCGCCACATTGCCTCCACCCATCGGGCCATAGTGACAGTGGAAGACGGCGTGGCCGCCGGCGGCTTCGGATCCGCAGTCACCGAGTGGTGTCGCGACCATCATGCCGACATCGACATCCGCATCCTTGGAGCGCCCGACCGGTGGGTGGCACACGGCAGCGTGGCGGAACTCAAGCACGACTGCGGCTACGATGCTGAAGGCATAGCATCCGCCGTGATGGAGCTCGCCGCAGTTGAATCCTAAACAAGCGCCTCTATGAAAATCATTATAGCAGGAGCCGGCGAGGTGGGCACCCACCTCGCCAAGATGCTCAGCAATGAGAATCAGGACATCATACTCATCGACAGCGACCAGCAGAAGCTCGACTCCATCGACTCGCACTACAATCTGATGACACTCTGCGGCTCCACGTCTTCGTTTGAGACCATGAGGAGGGCCGGCATCAACGATGCCGAGCTCTATATCGCCGTAACCCCTTTCGAGACACGCAACATCACTTCATGCTCAATCGCCAAGAAACTCGGAGTCAGAAAGACAGTAGCCCGTATCGACAACTATGAGTTCATGCAGAAAGACAACCGGATAATCCTCAAGGAACTCGGCATCGACACGCTGATATATCCGGAAGATCTCGCAGCCAAGGCCATCGACCTTTCCCTTTCCCACAACTGGGCCCGCTATTGGGCCGAGATGGGGGGCGGACAGCTGATCCTGATCGGAGTGAAGATCCGCGACGACTCGCGCCTTTGCGGCCTCAAGCTCCGCGACCTTCCCGTCTCAGCCCATCACTTCCACGTCTCCGCCATCAAGCGGAATGCGGAGACCGTGATCCCGGGCGGCAACGACTCCATCGAGAAAGACGATATAGTATATTTCATCACCACACCGGAATATGTGGAGGAATTGCGCGATCTTTGCGGTAAGAAGAAACGCGTCATAAAGAAAGTCTTCATCATGGGAGGAAGCCAGATAGCACTGCGCTTCTGCTATGCCTTCCACGACAAGTACAATATTCGAGTGATCGACATCGACCGCGAACGATGCGAATACCTCGCCACAGAAGTGCCCGAGGTCGAGGTGATCTGCGGCGACGGACGGGATGTAGAGGTGCTCCGCGAAAACAACATCTATCAGTATGACGCCTTCATGGCCCTCACCTCCAAATCCGAGACCAATATCCTTTCATGCCTCACGGCAAAGGATTTCGGAGTGCCGAAGACGATCGCCGACGTGGAGAACCTTCAGTTCTACAGTGTGGCCGAAAGCCTCAACATAGGCACTTCGATCAATAAGAAACTGATGGCCTCCTCAAGCATTTTCCAGATTCTTCTCGATTCCGACGAGACCAACTCAAAATTCCTCGCCCTTGCCGATGCCGAGGTGTGCGAGTTGGATGTGAAGGCCAAGGCCAAGATCACCAAGGCTGCCGTCAAAGACCTGAATCTCCCCTGGGGCATGACTCTGGCAGCGCTCATCCGCACCGACGGCAAGGCGGAGCTGATAAGCGGTATGACCCATATATATCCCGGCGATAAGGTAGTGGTGTTCTGCCTCTCCGGCAATATCTCAAAGATTGAAAAGTGGTTCAATTAAGAAAATTCAAACCCAACGCCTATATCAATCTGCGCATGCTCCTGCGCACTATAGGCTGGCTTCTCATGGTGCTCACCGGCTTCATGACCTTTCCCCTCGTCACCGCCATGATCTACGGAGATTCGGAGATCAAGCCTATACTGATCTCCATGCTGATCACTCTCGGCAGTGGAATTTGCCTGATGAGCCTGCGTCCGAAGAGCAAGGACATGGGAAAAAGGGAGGCCATAATGCTCACTTCGCTGATCTGGATCATCCTTTCCCTCTTCGGCATGCTTCCATTCCTGCTGTGCGGCACCCATAAGTCGGTGACAGACGCTTTCTTCGAGACCATGAGCGGATTCACCACCACCGGGGCCTCCGTGCTCGACTCGCTTCAGCACGTGCCGCATTCCCTTCTGCTTTGGCGTTGCCTCCTGCAGTGGATCGGCGGTCTCGGAATCATTCTCTTCACCCTTGCCGTAGTGCCCATGCTCAACAATAAGGGTGGAATGCTGATGTTTAACGAGGAAGTGACGGGAATCACCCACGACAAGCTGCGCCCGCGGGTAAGCAACACAGCAAAATCATTGTGGGCTATCTACATATGCCTCACACTGGCATGTATCGTCATGCTGTGGGTCTCCAGGATGAACCTGTTCGAGGCCATTTGCCATGGGCTTTCCACGATGTCAACGGGAGGCTTCTCCACTTCCGACATGAGTATCCGCGACTGGAACAGCCCCTACATCATCATCATCCTGACGGTGTTCATGTTTATCGGCGGCGTCAACTTCAACCTGATTTTCGCCTCAGTCTACGGAGACTGGAAGAAGCTTTTCCACAACGACGCCTTCAAATGGTTTTGCATCACGATTCTTTTCGGATATGTGGTGTTCACCATATCCATCATCGGGAAGCACCACGCCCACGGATGGCAGGAACTGACCATCATCCCCCTTTTCCAAAGCGTATCGATCCTTACTTCCACCGGTCTCGTAGTGCCCCACTTCAGCCAGTGGGGAGCGGTGCCTTACGTGGTGATGCTCATCTTCATGGCGGTAGGCGGCTGCGCCGGAAGCACATCAGGCGGAGCCAAGATCGACCGCTTCATCATCTTCTTCAAGTTTCTGCAGAACGAGATGTACCGCACGATGTATCCTTCTGCGGTGAAGACAGTGACTGTAAACGGCAAAGGCACTTCCTACGTCATAGTAATGAAGGTACTGGCCTTCATCGCCCTTTATTTCCTGGTGATTTTCGTAGGCGGATTCCTCCTTACAGTGCTCGGTGTGGATTTCGACGATAGCTTCTATTATGCCCTATCCTCTATCTCCAACGCCGGAATGGGCACAGAAGTGCAGGGAGGAGGCACTTGCTTCGCCCTGCTGCCCAATGCCGCGAAATGGATACTCAGCTTCATCATGCTTATAGGGCGTCTTGAACTCTACACCGTCCTCCTCCTCTTCACTCCGGCTTTCTGGAAGAAGTGAAAGCGTAATGAGATAAAACCATAAGGGAGGCGATGCACGGTGCGTCGCCTCCCTTATGCTATATATATATTGTATTTTCCCTTATCGGGCAGCTATCTCATATATCTTGCGAGCGGTATCGCGGTCTATCTTTATATAGTTGCCGAAGACGGCGCCCTTGTTTTCCGTTACCTTATCTGCAAGCAGTGCGCAGTCGGGATTCTCCACACCCAACTCTTTCATGCTGACGGGCATACCAATCGAGGAGAGGAACTTCTTCAAAGCCTCGATTCCGAGGGCAGCTGCCTTCCGGTCGTCGGCCTCCTCGATGTCAAACACCCGGCGGGCGAACTGAGCGAGCTTTCCCGGATTCTCCTGCATGGCATATGTCATCCAGGCAGGGAACATCACTGCGAGACCGGCTCCGTGCGTCACGTCATACACGGCGCTAAGCTCGTGCTCCAAGCCATGTGTGGCCCAGTCTTCCTCGCGGCCGCCGCTGCATACGCCGTTGTGGGCAAGAGTCCCGCTCCACATGATGTTGGCCCTGGCATCGTAATCCTCCGGATCGGCTATCACTTTCGGGGCCTCCGTGATGATTGCCTTCAGTACTCCTTCCGCAACCCTGTCCGTTATCTCCACATTCGGTGTATTGGAGAAGTAACGCTCCATGATGTGGGCCATCATGTCGGTGATTCCGGCAGCCGTCTGATAAGGAGGCAGGGTGAATGTGAGCTCGGGATTCATAAGGGCGAACTTCGGACGCAGCACGTCGCTGCCCATTCCGAGCTTATGAAGCCCGTCGAGCTTGGTGATGACTGTGTTGCCGGAGCCTTCGCTGCCCGCAGCGGGAATTGTCAGCACCACTCCTACCGGAAGGGCTTTCGTAACTCTGGCTTTGCCGCAGTAGAAATCCCAGAAGTCACCGTCGTAGGGCATGGCGGCAGCTATGGCCTTGGCGGTGTCTATGGCGCTTCCGCCTCCTACTGCGAGCACAGAGTCGATTCCTTCCCGCTTTGCCAGCTCTATGCCTTCATACACCTTGGAGTCGACGGGGTTGGGCTGCACGCCTCCCAGTTCGGCATAGGGTATGCCGGCATCTTCAAGACTTTTCTTAACCCGGTCGAGAAGACCGGACCTTACTACCGATCCCTTGCCGTATACTATGAGGGGCTTCTTCATGCCGAAGGCCTTGAGCTCATCGGCTGCCTTATTCTCCACTCCTCGCCCGAAGACATACTTCGTAGCGGGAAAAAACACAAAGTTGTTCATATCTTGTATCTTGATTTAAGTTCTCGGCATACCGATTGACGCCCTCTTCCCAAGCCTTCTGAAGAAGTATCTTCACTTGCTCATGCCGGGCATCGGCATTGCCGTATGCAAAATTACTCATTTATTCCCATTCTGCAAAATCCCGTATTTGCATATGACGTTATTTTTTCATAACTTTGCATTGAATTAACCGAAATCAGCCTTCATGAAGCCGAAACCGACAATACTGAAATCGAAGATGACGGCAGCACTCTGCCTGGGCCTTGTATCGGCCGCCACTTCATATGCCCGGAGTTCCATCTCCTACAATGGCACCATCCACCATATAGGGGGAGACACCATCCTCCTCGACCGCGAAGGACTCTTCGCTTGCCCTGATGCCGCAGCCACTCCTGCCGAGGCCTTCTCAAAAATCGACAGTCTGGGACGCAAGGCTGTCTTACTCGTGGCTCCATCAGTATATTGGCTCGATGATCCCGATGATCCGTCGGTGCGCAGCGATAAGGGAGGCGTTCCGTTTGCCGTAAGGCTCAGATGCGATACACTCTCCGTCGTAGGTCTTTCCTCCGATCCGCGGGACGTGGTGTTTGCCGTCAACCGCGGCCAGACACAGGGTGCGGTAGGAAACTTCACGATGTTCGGCTTTACGGGCCGTAGCCTTGACCTCAAGGGCCTGACATTCGGAAATTACTGCAACGTAGATCTCGAATATCCCCGCGATCCGAGCCAAAACCGTAAGAAGCGCAAGGACGCCATCGTCCAGGCGCAGATAGGCATATGTGACGACACCGACAGGCTGTCGGCGGAAAACTGCCGTTTCATCAGTCGGCTCAACCTCTGTCCCTTCGTAGGCGCACGCCGCAGCCTTTACGACAGATGCTATTTCGAATGCACCGACGATGCCCTCTCCGGATCGGCGGTCTATCTCGACTGCGAATTCACATTCTTCAGCAGCAAGCCCTTCTATTCCACAGCTGAGACCGGGGCTGTATTCCTAAACTGCGACATCACATGCCTCGGATCGGGAGTGCAGTATTTCACCAAAGTGCCCGGACAGGTGACGGTCATCGACACCCGCTTCCATTGCGACAATCCCATCGATATCAAGTGGACCCGTGATGCGTCTGATGTCATATGCCGTCAGGAAAACGTGACGCTCAACGGCAAGCCGTATATCATTGACGGGGATCGCCCGCAACTCGGGCCTTCTCTTTCCGGGTCGCCGCTCCGCAATGCATACAAGGTAGAGCATGAGGGAAAGACATTCTATAACCTTCCTAATCTTCTCAACGGCCCGGACGGTTGGGATCCGAAAGGGATGAATGCTTCGATTGCGGGAATCGCGTCGGCTGCCGGCACCCCCCTTACCGGACTTCCGGTGGCTCTGAGGGTAGAAGTAAGCCGGCCTCAACCTTTTAATGACGGAGACAAAGCTACTGTAGCTTCCACTCCCCTTCTCTGGGGCGGCTACCCGGCTGCTGCTCCGGACACTTTCTCGTTCATAGCCGAAAACTCCAAGCCCGCAGTGAAGAATGTTGAGATTCCGGTCTCATACTCAGGGGGGCTGACCGGCAGACAGACTATAGCCATAGAGCCTAAGCTTCGGGAGGCACCGAAATTCAGGAAGAAGCCTTCGGTTGGTTATGATGCAGAGTCAGGATGTTTGCGTGTGGACTATTCACTCCGCGGAAAGGGCGACGACGCCAGCCGTATCATGTGGTGCAGGGTCATGGATGAGGACGGAGAGCCCCGGGTGCTCGTCATGTCGGAATCCGATGCCGAGTCGGGACGCTCCTTCCGTGCCCGGGCCGGTGAACTCGGATATGGAGTCATGGCGGTTGTTTTCCCGAAATTCAAGGATTCGAAATACGGACCCCTTGAAGTGTCGGAGGTGTTCGATATTTCGGATATGGCCATGGTGGATGCTTTTCCGGAGTCAACGCTCGCCACTGATTTCAGCGATGTAAGCATAGTGGAGCGCGAGCCGGGCATTCCCGGAGTATGGAGTTTCGACGTATTCAAGCCATCAGACACGTCTCATGTAGACTGGAAGCCGGCCGAAGGCCCGGGATGGTATTTCGGCAAGGGTTTTGACGCTTCCTCCGGCTTAGGCATGGTGCAGAGCGAGAAGGGCGCCCGCATGAGCTATGTGCCGGCCCGTGACGCCTGCCGCGACATGTCGGTGTCTCTCATCGCCTCTCCGGCCAAAAGCGGCGGCCAGGGCTTCGGAAGCGCCACTTCCCAGTATATGGACATCTGCGTCAAGTTTGACCCCGTAAGCCTCGACGGCTACGCGCTCCGCATCGAACGCACTCCCGACTACGACAAAGCCGTGAGGTTTTCACTGATAAGGTATGACGGAGGGCAGACGTCTGTCATCTCCGACGAAGTGATAAGCGACTGCTTCCGCACGTCCTGCCACATAAACGTAGGCGTCGAGGACGGCATGCTCAAGGCTTCAGCCCATACTGATGCTCCGCGCATCGCCGGCAGGCAGAGAGTTGCGGAGAAAGTAGAGCTCAGTGTCCCGGTGGATATAGACGCAAATACGGGATTCTGCATCCAGCATACCGGCTCCGTAGGGCCCTCATCCACCCTCATACGCGACCTATCGCTCGAATGGCGATGAGATTTTTTTCCATTAATTTTTCGATGGACTAAAAAAAAATTGTAATTTTGCAGACTGAATCATAACTCAAATCATAGCATCATGAAAAGAAGCACATTCCTGCCGATAGCCGCGCTTGCAGTCCTCATGGCTGCTCCGGCCTATGCCGACGTATCGAAGGCATATGTCTCCGACCTCGGCAACGGAAAGTATCAGAACCCGATCATCAACGCCGACTATTCCGACCCTGACGTGGTGCGCGTAGGCGACGACTACTACATGACCTCTTCCAGTTTCGCCAACCTTCCGGCCCTGCAGATCCTGCATTCCAAGGATCTCGTCAACTGGACCCTCGTAGGCGCAGTGGCCGACAAATATCCTGATGCGGCTTTCGACGGCGTAAGCCATGGCAACGGAGTCTGGGCTCCGGCTATCCGCTACCACAACGGCAAATACTATGTGATGTATGGCGACCCCGACCGCGGAATATATGTGGCCGACGCCACCGACCCGAAGGGTCCCTGGAGCCCTCTCAGGCTTATCTATCCTCAGGTGGGAGTGATCGATCCATGCCCCTTCTGGGATGAGGACGGCCGCGCCTACATAGCCCACGGCTATGCCGGAAGCCGCGCCGGAGTGAAGAGCATCCTCGGCATGATCGAGATGACTCCCGATGCTACCGGAGTGATAGGCGTAGACCGTGTGATCTACGACGGACATGTGGAAAACGAAACCATCGAGGGCGCCAAGATGTATAAACGTGGCCCATGGTATTATATCTTCTCCCCGGCCGGAGGCGTAGCTACGGGATGGCAGGTGGTCATGCGCAGCAAGGATCCCTGGGGTCCCTATGAGCAGCGCAACGTAATGGAGCAGGGCGACACCGACATCAACGGCCCTCATCAGGGCGCATGGGTAGACACTCCCGACGGCAAAGAGGATTGGTTTATCCATTTCCAGGACAAGGGTCCTTACGGACGTGTGATCAATCTCGAACCGATGGAGTGGAAGGAAGACGGCTGGCCCGTGATCGGCGTTGACAAAGACGGCGACGGACGAGGCATTCCGGTGCGTACATACCGTAAACCCAACGTAGGCAAGACCTATGCCGTGGCCACTCCGCAAGACAGCGACGAGTTCGACTCCACCACTCTCGGCTATCAGTGGCAGTGGAACGGCAATCCGCAGCCCCTCTGGTATTTCTGCGACGCCGAGAATTCGCTGCTGCGCCTCTTCTCCCATCATACACCCGACGCCAAGAACCTCTACGATATGCCCAACGTGCTGATGCAGAAATTCCCCAACGAGAACTTCACCGCTACGGCCAAGGTATCGTTTCATCCGCGTGTGAAAGACGGCAAGGCCATGGTAGGCGAGAAAGGCGGTATCGCCGTGATGGGCTATAATTTCGCCACTCTTGCCCTCGAAAGCCGTGAGGATGGCGTCTACCTCGTGCAGACCGACTGCGTAGGAGCCAACAAGGGCAAGGAAGAGGTAGAGACTGCGGCCATCAAGCTGAGTGCCGACACTCCGGTATGGCTTCAGGCCGTTGTCCGCATGACAGGCAAGAAGAAACCGACACAGAAATCCGACTATAAGTGTGAGGTGACGTTCCGCTATAGCCTCGACGGCAAGAAGTTTACGGATTTCGGCCGCCCGATGGACGTGCGCGAAGGCCATTGGATCGGTGCGAAGATAGGCGTATTCTGCACCCGTCCCTGGAAGAGCAACGATTCGGGCTGGCTTGATGTGGACTCTTTCATCATCGATAAGTGAATCTACCAAAATCATCCACATTATCAATGAGTTACACTCGAAAGTTGTCCAAAACAAAACATTAAGTATTTAATTTTCATATACTTAACTCCCATACAAATCCCCAAAAGTTTTCCAAAAAGAAATTTTCGGAAAATTTTTGGGGATTCTTTTTGCCATATAAAATTTATTCCTTAACTTTGCAGTCCCAATATGTAACCCCTCAACAACTACCCCGATGATACAGACAATTCAGAAACGCGACGGACGCATAGTAGGATACAACGAAGAGAAGATCAAGGCCGCTATCCGCAAGGCTATGCTCGCTACGTCACAAGGCGAAGACGAATCGCTTATCCAGCGCATCACCGACCGTATCGGCATGTCCGGTAAGGCGCAGATGACTGTAGAGGATATTCAGGACCGTGTGGAGATAGAGCTTATGAAGTCGGCACGCAAGGACGTGGCGAAGAAATACATCGCCTACCGCGACCAGCGGTCGATAGCGCGCCAGGCCAAGACACGCGACATTTTCCTTGAGATCATCGAGACCAAAAACAATGATATCACACGCGAAAACGCCAACATGAACGCCGACACCCCGGCGGGTATGATGATGAAGTTCGCGTCGGAGACTACAAAGCCATTCGTCGACGATTACCTGCTGGCGAATGATGTGAAGCACGCTGTGAAAAACAATCTCCTCCATATCCATGATAAGGACTACTACCCCACCAAGAGCCTTACCTGCGTGCAGCATCCGCTTGACCGTCTGCTCGAAAACGGTTATGTGGCAGGCCACGCCGAGAGTCGCGCTCCAAAGCGCATCGAGACTGCGGGAGTAATCGCCTGCATCTCGCTTGAGACAGCCCAGAATGAGATGCACGGCGGCCAGGCTATCCCCGCATTCGATTTCTATCTCGCGCCTTTCGTGCGCGTTTCCTTCAAGGAAGAGGTACGCGTGCTTGAATCCCTCACCGGAAAAGACCTTTCCCACCTCTACGACGCCGAAATAGCCGACTATGTGAAGAAGGACCTTGATGGTCTCGATGGCGACGAGCGGCTGCTCCAGCATGCCATAAACCGCACGGTCAGCCGTGTGCATCAGGCTATGGAGGCTTTCATCCACAATATGAACACCATCCACTCGCGCGGAGGCAACCAGGTGGTGTTCAGCTCAATCAATTACGGCACCGACACTTCGGCCGAAGGACGTTGCGTGATCCGAGAAGTGCTCAACTGCACGTATGAGGGTGTGGGCAATGGAGCCACCGCCATCTTCCCCATCCAGATATGGAAGAAGAAGCGCGGGGTAAGCTATCTCCCCGACGACCCCAACTACGACCTATACCGCCTCGCATGCAAAGTGGCCGCAAAGCGTTTCTTCCCCAACTTCCTCAACCTCGACGCCACATACAACCGGCATGAGCTCTGGCGTGCCGACGACCCGCGTCGCTTCGAGTATGAGGTGGCTACCATGGGATGCCGCACCCGTGTGTTTGAGAACCGTTTCGGCAAAAAAACCTCCATCGGACGCGGCAACCTCTCCTTCTCCACCATCAATATCGTGCGTCTCGCAATCGAATGCATGGCTATAGGGAATGAGGCTGAGAGAATCGAACGTTTCTTCGAGCGTCTCGACACACTGCTCGAGATTACGGCAAAGCAACTCGACGACCGTTTTCAGTTCCAGAAAACAGCACTCGCCAAGCAGTTCCCATTGGTAATGAGCACGCTTTGGAACGGTGCCGACCACCTCGGTCCCAACGAAACGATCGAGAGCGTAATCAACCAGGGCACCCTCGGCATCGGCTTCATCGGACTTGCAGAGTGCCTTATAGCCCTTACCGGCAAGCATCATGGCGAAAGCGAGGAGGCGCAGGCCCTCGGACTCTCGATAGTAAGCCATATGCGCGACAAGGCCAATGAATTCTCAGAGCGCTACGGACACAACTATTCCGTGATCGCCACCCCTGCCGAAGGCCTCAGCGGACGCTTCACCAAGCGCGACCGCGCCGAATTCGGCGAGATACCGGGAGTCACCGATAAGGACTACTATACGAACTCCAACCATGTACCCGTCTACTATCACTGCTCGCCGCGCCACAAGGCCAAGGTGGAGGCTCCGTATCATGAACTGACACGCGGCGGCCATATCTTCTATGTGGAGATCGACGGCGACGCCACCCACAACGAGGAGTGCATCATGCAGATCGTAGACATGATGGATAAGTACAACATGGGTTATGGATCGGTCAACCACAACCGCAACCACTGCCCGAAGTGCGGCTATGAGAACGCCGATATGGAGATGACGGAATGCCCCAAATGCGGGACTAAGTTCGAGACAATCCAGCGCATCACGGGCTACCTCGTAGGCACGACCGACCGCTGGAACTCAGGAAAACTCGCAGAGCTCAACGACCGCGTGGTCCATAAGTAATATGACCTACAGAGTCTTAGACATCATAAGAGGTACTACAGTTGACGGTCCGGGTTTCCGGACCGCCATCTATTTTGCAGGCTGCCGTCATGCCTGCCCCGGCTGCCACAATCCAGGGTCGTGGGATTTCAATGCCGGGCAGGAAATGACCCTCGAGGAGATAATGGAGATTGTCAGGGAAGAAGACTTCGACGTCACCCTTTCAGGCGGCGATCCACTCTATCATCCGGAAGAGATCGCGGAGCTTGCACGTTGCATTCAGGCTTCAGGCCACAAGGTATGGCTCTATACCGGCTTCACGATAGAGGAGATTATGGCGTCAGAGCGTCTGTCGCTTCCTCTCCCCTATCTCGATGCGATCGTGGATGGTCCATTCATGGAAGCCCTGCGTGATCCCGACCTTCGCTTCCGCGGAAGTTCGAATCAGCGCATCATTGATTGTCGCTCCATGACTGGAGGCGGTCATACTCCTCTTTCGTGATTCGCATGAAGGAGCCGTGCTGCGGTCGCTTCACACCCCGGATATTCTCGGGATTCCTGAAATTGCGCATATTCTCGTCGGCCTCGCAAATTCGGTAGTTGCGGGGTTTCGACGAGTATTCTATATATCCTATGTGCCATGTCTTCTCACCGGGAAGGCGGAATGCGGACACTCCTTCGCATTTCTTGTTTCCTTCGAAATTGATGTAGTCATCGTCTATCGGCTCGCCCCATGGTCCTGTCAGTCGCGGACTGGTGGCTGTGAAGAGTCCGGGCTTGCCCCCTTCCTTCTTGATCATCATGTGCCATAGTCCGTCAGCCTCCACCCAGTTGATGTCGGCGTCTATAGTGGCGTAGCCCCAGTCGAAGAGAAGCTTCGGTTGGGTGAGCGTGGTGAAAGACTCGTCGGCATACGAGTAATACATCCTGTCGTAGGGTTCTTCATCACGGTTCCACATCGAGTAGTAGATCATATAGCCTCCCTTCCTCCCGTCGGGCCATTCATAGGTAGCGTCCCACATGATCTGCGGAGCCCAGACGCGGTTGATCGTAGACCAGTCCTTGTAGGCGCTTTCCGCTTCGGGGTCGCTGAATATCTCCTTCCCCTTGCGGTAGTCGAAGGAAGTCGACTTCCAGTTGATGAGGTCGTCGCTTGTCAGAAGGCATATGCCGTAATTGTCCCATGTCTCTTTCTTGCCGAGTCTCTTGCGGGCGGCCTCGTTTGCCTCCATATCGGTGCATACCATCAGGAAACCCTTGTCGTCGTGGCGTCGGCATATGAAGGCATCGCGAGTGCGTCCCTCGATTGGAGCCATCACTTTGTCGCTGAAGATGGAGTCGCCCTGCAGGAGGTCATGATAGTTTATGCCGTCCTCGCTGATGGCGTATGCCGTCCAGGCCGGACCGGCGTCGTTCATATGGCAGTAAAGCATATGGTCGCCCTTCTGGAGGTTGCCTACCTCGGCAGGCAGTCTGTCTGCCGAGGATGCAAGTGCCCCCGCCATAGTCAGGACACTGCATGTAAATATAAATCTTTTCATAAATATCAGGTTGTCTTTTTTCGATGGTTGGTGGCGGCATAAGCTCAGGAAGATGAATTTTCCCTGATTGAGGAGTGGCTTGATATAAGCGGTCTTATCTATATATACGTATCCTTCCTCGATTATCTGCGAGAAGGTCTGCATTCCGATGGGATATCTAAGTTCATCCATAATTCTCAACTTTTCCGCAAATATAGTAAAAATACCTCAGACCGCCAAATCATCTTCCAACCAATCGCAAAGCTGACCGCTCAATCGGTCATGTATGCAAACATCATCAGCGTCCCAAGTCGGTCATCCCCACTTCTTCGATCGGAACAAGCCAACAAGTATAGTTATCCCTTGTCTTTCCATAACACATCGCCTTGATTGCAGACAGCTTCCGGCTGTCATCAAGACTTGAGTCAGCCAATATACCGCATAGATCCTCATTCGAGACTTTCTCCAAGACTCCATCAGAGCATAAGAACAAATAATCTCCTCCTTGAATATCGTCGAATACATATACATCCGCTTTGTGACGCTTCGCCATATGGGGCTGCATGGCGCGCGTAATAATGTTTTTCTGTGGAAAATCGCGGACCTCTTCTTCAGTGAGTTCCCCGGCCTTCAACAAATCATTGACAAGCGAGTGGTCCGATGATTGATAAAGGATTCCTCCCCGTCGCGTCTCTGCATTGAAAAGACTCGGACGGATATGGTAGATCCTGCTGTCGCCGATATGGGCTACCAGGTAATTGTCGTCATTGAGGCAAAGACAGGTCATGGTGGTTCCCGGTTTCTTCATGTAATTGGCATCCATATTGTCCAAGGCATCATAAGCCTTTGCCAAGCCCGTCTCAAACACCGGAATATCAATGGCAGGGCAAGACGACAGATAGCCGCCTAATGCGTTGGCAGCCGTCATGCTCGCCACTTCTCCCTTGTCATGTCCTCCCATTCCGTCGCACAGGATGAAGACACGTGTCTTCTCATCCGCATCCGAAGGGTAAAGACAGTCTTCCTGATTGTCTTTACGCCCTATTTCTGTAAACGACAGTGGTTTTCTTATCCGTATCATGCTAATCTGATTGTTTCGTCATCGTTTGTATCCAAAACGATTTCCTATTGTTTTTGCCGATTCCTGTTTTGCTTACAGGAGAGATCGATAAAAGCAAAAACCAATCCTAATAACCCCCCAACAACTTAAACGTTTCCCTCATAGTTTTTATTATTTTTAATCTACCTAATCTACCGTCTTCGTCATCGGAACCCGTCTTGTAAATCTATATATCATCCATCCTATCAATCCTACGATCAATATCAGCAGGAAAGGCAGGATATAGACATACAT
>CAMWMK010000026.1 GCA_947175295.1 uncultured Porphyromonadaceae bacterium | reverse complement strand
GCCTCCACCCCGCGCGACAGTAGTAACTTCCAATATAGAATGTCCCCGGATGAAAGATTTCATCCGGGGACATTCTATATTGGAGTGTTATTCCCATTCGATGGTTGCTGGCGGCTTGGAGGAGATGTCGTAGACTACGCGGTTGATGCCGCGCACCTTGTTGATGATCTCGTTGCTGACCTTGGCGAGGAATTCGTAGGGGAGGTGTACCCAGTCGGCGGTCATACCGTCGGTGGAGATCACTGCGCGGAGAGCGCAGCAGCGCTCGTAAGTGCGCTCGTCGCCCATCACGCCTACACTCTGCACCGGAAGGAGCATCACGCCTGCCTGCCATACCTGGTCATACAGGCCGGCCTCACGCAGATTGCTGATGAAGATGTCGTCGGCCTGCTGGAGCACGTGCACCTTCTCAGCCGTTACCTCTCCCAGAATACGGATGCCCAGGCCGGGACCGGGGAACGGATGGCGGCCGAGAAGCTGAGGATCGATGCCGAGGGCCTTGCCCACGCGGCGCACCTCATCCTTAAAGAGCAAACGCAGGGGCTCTACGATCTTGAGATTCATCTTCTCAGGCAGACCGCCTACATTGTGGTGCGACTTGATGGTGCATGAAGGTCCGTTGACACTCACGCTCTCTATCACGTCTGGATAAATCGTGCCCTGTGCAAGCCAGCGTGCGCCGTTGAACTTCTGGGCTTCCTCGTTGAACACCTCCACGAAATCGCGGCCGATGATCTTACGTTTCTGCTCCGGATCTGTCACACCGGCGAGATCCGTATAGAACCGTTCGCTCGCGTCGACACCCTTTACGTTAAGGCCCATGCCCTTGTACTGCTCAAGCACGCCCTCAAACTCGTTGAGGCGAAGCAAGCCGTTGTTGACGAAGATACACTGGAGATTGTGTCCGATAGCCTTATGCAGGAGCACGGCAGCCACAGTGGAGTCTACACCGCCTGAGAGGCCGAGGATCACCTGGTCGTCGCCGATCTTTTCCTTCAGTTCGGCCACGGTGGTCTCGATGAAGGAGTCAGGGCTCCATGTGCCGGAGCATCCGCAGATGCCCATTACATAGTTGCGGAGCAGCTGAGTGCCGTCGGTCGAGTGGTATACCTCCGGATGGAACTGTATGCCCCAAGTCCGCTCGCCCTCGATGTGGTAGGCTGCCACGCGTACATTCTCGGTGCTTCCGATGATGTGGAAACCGGCGGGGATATCGGTGATGGTGTCGCCATGGCTCATCCATACCTGAGTGGGGGAGGGAAGACCTATCATAAGGGGATCTTCGGCATCAACCACAGTCAGCATCGCACGGCCGTATTCACGGCTGGGTGCGCCTTTAACGGTGCCTCCCGCCATCTGGGCGAGGAGCTGCGCGCCGTAGCACACTCCAAGCAGCGGAAGCTTACCCTTGAAAGCGTCAAGCGAAGGCTTGGGAGCCTCCGGATCGTTGACGGAGTAGGGGCTTCCGGAAAGGATCACGCCCTTCACGTCGGCGTCGATTTCCGGCACCTTGTGGAAGGGGTGGATCTCGCAATACACGTTAAGCTCACGTATGCGGCGGGCAATCAACTGAGTGTATTGTGATCCGAAATCTAATATTAGTATCTTTTCCATGTCAGTTTCCTCTTGTATAATTAGGAGCCTCTTTAGTGATGGTCACGTCGTGGGGATGGTTCTCGACGACGGCGGCGGAAGTTATCTTCACGAACTTGGCGTCGTGGAGGCGGTCGATGTCGGGAGCGCCTACATAGCCCATGCCGCTGCGGAGGCCGCCTACGAGCTGATAGACTGTCTCGCTCAACGTACCCTTATACGGTACGCGTGCCTCGATGCCTTCCGGCACGAACTTGCTGCTGTCGGTCTTTTCGCTCTGGAAGTAACGGTCTTTCGAACCGGCCTGCATAGCGGAGATGGAACCCATACCGCGGTAAGACTTGAACTTACGGCCGTTGTAGATGATGGTTTCGCCCGGAGATTCCTCTGTGCCGGCGAACATCGAACCCATCATCACGCTGTCGCCGCCTGCGGCCAGAGCCTTGACTACGTCGCCTGAATAGCGCAGACCGCCGTCGGCGATCACAGGCACTCCAAGAGCGTGGGCGGCCTTAGCCGCCTCGAAGATGGCGCTGAGCTGCGGTACGCCTACACCGGCTACGATGCGGGTCGTGCAGATCGAACCGGGGCCGATACCAACCTTTATGCCGTCGGCACCAGCCTCGATGAGGAAGCGGGCAGCGTCGGCAGTGGCGATATTGCCTACCACTACATCTATATCAGGATACGCAGCCTTCACCTTCTTGAGGGTGTTGACCACGTTCTGGCTATGGCCGTGGGCCGTGTCGATCACCACAGCGTCGGCACCGGCCTCTACGAGGGCCTTCACGCGATCAAGAGTGTCGGAAGTCACACCTACGCCGGCAGCCACGCGGAGACGACCCTTGCTGTCTTTAGCGGCGTTGGGATAGTCTTTGATCTTGGTAATGTCGCGGTATGTGATGAGGCCTTCGAGTTTGCCGTCGGGACCTACCACCGGAAGCTTCTCGATCTTATGCTTCAGAAGGATTTCGGAGGCTTCTGAAAGCGAGGGATTGGTGGTAGTGATAAGGTTTTCCTTCGTCATCACGTCCTTGATCTTGATCGACATATCCTTCTGGAAACGGAGGTCGCGGTTGGTTACGATGCCTTCGAGCTTGCCTTCAGCGTCTACCACGGGTATGCCTCCGATATGGTTGTCGTGCATGAGCTGGAGGGCATCGCCTACAGTCTGGTCGCCGTGGATGGTCACAGGATCATAGATCATACCTGACTCGGCACGCTTCACACGGCGCACCTGGTCGGCCTGAGCCTGGATGCTCATGTTCTTATGTATCACTCCGATGCCGCCCTGGCGGGCGATGGCGATGGCCATGTCGGACTCTGTGACGGTGTCCATGGCTGCCGATACAAACGGTATGTTGAGGGGTATGTTGCGAGAGAAGCGTGTAGCGAGCTTCACTTCGCTCGGGATCACTTCTGAATATGCCGGGATAAGCAGTACATCATCGAATGTCATGCCTTCCAGAGCTATTTTTTCATCTAAAAAACCCATTTGATTTTAAGTTTAAATGGTTTAGTTGGTTTAGTTAGTTTAAATAGTTTAGATGGTTTAGTTGGTATAAACATCCTAAACCTTTTTAACTCCCTAAACTAATTAAACAATAAATCAGAAATTCTTGAGAGCATCAGAGATCATGATGGTCTGGGAGCGGTCCGGTCCTACGGAGATGATGCCTACCTCGGTGCCTGTGAGCTCCTCGATCTTCCTTACATAGGCCTTGGCGGCTTCTGGAAGCTCGTCCCAGCTGCGGCAGCCGGTGATGTCTTCCTTCCAGCCTTCCATCTCAATATAGACGGGTTTGCACTTGGCCAGCATGTGGATGGTGGAGGGTGGGGCCATCACTTCCTTGCCGTCGATTTCATAGCCTACGCAGATCTTCACCTTGTCGAGGCCTGAAAGCACGTCGAAGAGCATCAGGGCCCAGTAGTCGATGCCTGCGAGGCGGGATGTATAGCGTGCGACCACTGCGTCAAACCATCCGATGCGGCGGGGGCGGCCTGTCACAGTGCCGTATTCGTGGCCACGCTCGCGGATTTCATGGGCTGTCTCGTCGAAGAGTTCAGTGGGGAAGGGGCCTTCACCTACACGCGTGCAATAAGCCTTGGCAACTCCTACCACGTTTTCGATCCATTTCGGTGCTATGCCCGCGCCCTGCGAGATGCTTGCCGCGGAGGGGCAGGAGGAAGTGACGTAGGGATATGTGCCATGGTCGATGCAGAGCATCATGCCCTGAGCGCCCTCGAAGAGGATCTTCGCGTCGCTGTGGATGGCGTCGTCGATGAGGAGGCTGGTGTCGCAGATGCGGGGTCCGAGCACCTTGGCTATCTCCATATACTGGTCGTAGACCTGCTGATAGTCGAGCGGTTCGAGACCGTACATCTTCAGCTCCATGTTCTTCACCTCAAGAGCGGCCTTCAGGCGCTCTGCGAAATATTCCGGATCGAGAAGGTCACCCATACGGAGGCCGAGACGTGAATATTTGTCGGTATATGCCGGCCCGATACCTTTTTTGGTGGTGCCGATCTTGGCGTCGCCCTTTAGGCTCTCGCTTGCTCCGTCGAGCATGGAGTGCCAGGGCATCACCATGGCAGCGCGGTCGGAGATATAGAGCTGATAGTCGGTTATGCCCTGATTGTGAAGTTTTTCGAGTTCGGCGATTACGGACACGGGGTTTACCACCATACCGTTGGCCATCACGTTTACGGTCTTCGGGTTGAAGATACCCGAGGGAATGCTCTGAAGCGAGTATTTGTGACCGTCAAACATCACCGAGTGTCCGGCATTGTTGCCGCCCTGGTAGCGCACCACCATGTCGGCGCGGCATGCGAAGTAGTCGGTGATTTTTCCTTTGCCCTCGTCTCCCCACTGGGAGCCGGTGACTACGAGACGTTCTGACATAATATAATTGGGAATTGAGAATTGGGAATTGAGAATGATCTTAATTGGGAATTGAGAATTATTACTGGTTAAATAATTCTCAATTCTTCATTCTCAATTCTCAATTAGTTAATGTTGTTTCTTTTGTAGATGTAATCTACGTTCTTGAAGTAGTAGTCGAGGGTGAAGCAGGCTTCGAGCTCTTCGGGAGTCAGCATCTCCATCACAGCGGGAGTCTGGAGCAGAAGGTCCTTGTAGTTGCTGTTGGTGGCCATGGCCTTCATGGCTACGGGCTGCACTGTGTCGTAAGCCTGTTCGCGTACCCATCCCTTGCCGATAAGTGCGTTCATCACACGCTGAGCGAAAATCACGCCATTGGTCATATAGATGTCGGCCATCATCTTGTCTTCGAAGATGGTGAGGTTTTCGAGTATACCCATCATGCGGTTGAGCATATAGTCGAGCAGGATTGTGGCGTCGGGCATGATGATTCGCTCGGTAGCGGAGTGGGAGATGTCGCGCTCATGCCAGAGAGCTACGTTCTCATATGCTGTGGCCATATAGCCGCGCATCACGCGTGCACATCCGCAGATGTTCTCGCTGCCGATTGGGTTGCGTTTGTGGGGCATGGCGCTTGATCCCTTCTGGCCCTTGCCGAAGGCTTCCTCCACTTCATGCACTTCGGTGCGCTGGAGGTTGCGCACCTCCATAGCCATCTGCTCGAGGCTCGACGCGATGAGGGCGAGTGTAGCCATATAGTAGGCATGGCGGTCGCGCTGAATCACCTGTGTCGACACATCGGCTGAATTGATGCCGAGGTGTTCGCATACGTAGTCCTGGATAAACGGAGGGATATTTGCGAAGTTGCCTACGGCACCGCTGAGCTTGCCCACTTCTACGCCTGCTGCAGCGAGGTTGAAGCGCTCTACGTTGCGCTTCATCTCAGCCAGCCAGAGCACCCACTTCAGGCCGAAGCTGGTGATATCGGCGTGGATGCCGTGGGTGCGTCCGATGCAGGGCTGGTTTTTGAAGCGTATCGCCTGCTTCTTAAGCATCTCGCAGAATTTCTCAAGATCCTCGCGGATAATCTCGTCGGCCTGCTTGAAGAGGTAGCCGTTGGCAGTATCCACCACGTCGGTGGATGTGAGGCCGTAGTGCACCCACTTGCGTTCCTCGCCGAGGCTTTCGCTGACGGCGCGTGTGAACGCCACAACGTCGTGGCGTGTCTGCACCTCGATTTCCTTGATTCTGTCGATGTCGAATGTTGCCTTGTCCCAGAGTTTCTTGACGTCTTCCTCAGGAATAACGCCAAGTTTGCTCCAAGCCTCAGCAGCGAGGATCTCAACCTTGAGGTAGGCGTCGAATTTATTCTTTTCAGTCCAGACGCGACGCATCACGTCTCTTCCGTATCTGTCAGTCATTTTATGGTTGTTGGATTATTAGGTTGTTGGAATTTTCATGATATATCATGATTTATCTTGTTGTCTCATGATATATCATGAAAAAATCACTCACTACAATACTTGCTTTCCGATGTCGGAGCGGTAGAAGAGGCCTTCGCGGGCCGATTTCTTCACGTCGGCATATGCGTTGGCCGCAGCTTCCTCAAGGGTCTTGCCCTTGCCGGTGACCATCGCCACGCGTCCGCCGGCGCTCTGGAGCTTGCCGTCTTTTACGGCTGTACCCATGTGGTAGACCTTGGAGCATCCGTCGAAGTCAAGCTCCACGCCTTTTTTGTAGGAGCCGGGATATCCGTCGGATGCGAGCACTACGCCGAGGCAGGCGTCGTCGCTCCACTTCGTCTCGTGGTCGGCTGAGTCTATGGCTGCGTCGAAGAGGTCGTAGATGTCGCTTTCAAGGCGTGGGAGCACTACCTCTGTCTCCGGGTCGCCGAAACGGGCGTTGAACTCTATCACCTTCGGGCCATCCTTCGTCAGTATGAGTCCGCCGTAAAGGATGCCCGTATAGTCGATGCCTTCGTCGGCAAGGCCGTCGGCCGTGCGCTGAAGAATCTCCTTCAGAGCCTTTTCGCGAATTTCCTCGCTGATGAAGGGGAGTGGGGAATAGGCACCCATGCCTCCGGTGTTGGGACCCTTGTCGCCGTCAAAGGCGCGTTTGTGGTCCTGTGCGAGGGCAAGGGGATAGACCTTGCGTCCGCCTACGGCACACATGAACGAGAATTCCGGACCGTCGAGGAATTCCTCGATAAGTACCCGTCCCTGGCCGAATGCGGAGTCGAGAAGCATATCGCGGAGGGCAGCGTCGGCCTCCTCACGGGTAGCGGCCACAACCACACCCTTGCCGGCTGCGAGTCCGTCGTACTTGATCACTGTAGGCAGCGGAAGGCTTTCGGCATATGCCTTGGCGTCTTCATAGCGGTCGAAGCTTTTGTAGAAACCTGTAGGCACGTTGTATTTCTCCATTATCTCCTTCGCGAATTCCTTGCTCGACTCAATACGAGCCCCGGCCTTCGTAGGACCGAATATGCGGAGTCCTTCGGCCTTGAACGCGTCAGCCACTCCGGCTGCGAGCGAAGCCTCCGGCCCTACCACCGTAAGGTCTACGTTCTTTTCCTTTGCGAAGTCTACGAGGTCCCGGATGTCGGTCACTCCGATGGGGACGCATGTGGCGTGCTTAGCCATGCCCGGATTGCCCGGACAGGCGTAGATCTTCTGCACTCGTGCGCTGCGGGAAAGGGCGTCGACAATGGCGTGTTCGCGGCCGCCGCTTCCGATTACGAGCACTGTCTTGCCCGGCCGGATCTCTTCCTCGCGGGCCGGTTGCATCTTCGGGAACTGCAACGGATTCTCCTGCGGGGGAATCGCGTCGCTGTTGAAATGATGAACTTCCATATAAGATCAGTGTTTGAAGTGGCGCATGCCGGTGAAGAGCATTGTGAGGCCTTTCTCATTGGCCTTGTCGATCGATTCCTGGTCGCGGATGGAGCCGCCGGGCTGAACGATGGCCGTAACGCCCTTGTCGGCTACGAGCTCTACGGTGTCGCCGAAGGGAAGGAAACCATCGCTGCCGAGCACGAGGCCTTCCGTGTTGCCGGAAGCGAGCGCCTGCTCAAGCGCGATGTCGGCTGAACCGACACGGTTCATCTGGCCTGCGCCTACGCCGAGGGTCATACCTCCCTTCACGATCACGATGGCATTGCTCTTCACGTGCTTCACGATGCGCCATGCGAAATTCATGTCTTTGAGCTCCTGCTCTGTAGGCTTCTTCTCGGTCACGGTCATGTCGGCTGCCACGTCTTTTGTCGTGGTGTCGGCGTCCTGCACGAGGAGACCGCCGTTGATGCCTACATACTGACGCTGTGCCTCGCGGGAGCCATCCATCTTCACTTCAAGCACGCGGAGGTTCTTCTTGGTCTTGAGGAGTTCGAGTGCGTCCTCATCAAAAGCGGGAGCCATCACTATCTCAAGGAAGATGGGTTTCATGGCCTTTGCCACTTCAAGGGTGAGGGGACGGTTCATCGCTACTATGCCGCCGTAGATGCTCACCTTGTCGGCTTCGTAGGCTTTCTGCCATGCTTCCTCGATAGTGGCTCCTACGGCTGCGCCGCAGGGGTTCATGTGCTTGAGGCCAACGCAGAAGGGTTCGTCAAACTCGCGTACGATGTTGAGGGCGGCATTTGCGTCCTGGATGTTGTTATAGCTGAGTTCCTTGCCGTTGAGCTGCTTGGCGCTGAGCAGAGAGTATGATTCCTCTTCGGGAGCCTTATAGAGGGCTGCCTGCTGATGGGGGTTCTCGCCGTAGCGGAGTGTCTGCACGCGGTCGAACGAAAGGAAGAGCTTCTCCTCCAGACCGGCCTTCTCGCGCATATATGTGGCGATGTGGCTGTCGTAGAGTGCTGTATGTGTGTAGGCTTTAGCTGAAAGCTTGAAGCGGGTCTCAAGTGTGGTGTCGCCGGTAGCACGGATCTCATCGATGATCGTGGAGTAATCGTCGGGATCGCATACCACAGTGACGGATGCGAAGTTCTTCGCTGCGCTGCGGAGCATCGAAGGTCCGCCTATGTCGATGTTCTCTACTGCGTCGGCCAGTGTCACTCCTTCCTTGGCTATTGTAGCCTCGAAGGGGTAGAGGTTTACGCAGACCATTTCGATGGTCTCTATGCCGTTGGCGGCGATTTCCTCCATGTGTTCAGCTACGTCGCGGCGAGCGAGCAGGCCGCCGTGCACTTTCGGATGGAGTGTCTTCACGCGACCTTCGCAGATTTCCGGGAAACCTGTCACGTCGCTGATGTTGATGATCTTAAGGCCGGCGTCGCGGAGGGCCTTCATAGTGCCTCCGGTGGCGATGATCTCCCAGCCCATTTCCTGAAGCTGGCGAGCGAAATCCACTACGCCGCGCTTGTCGCTTACGCTGATAAGTGCTCTCATTATCTTATGTCAAGTTGTTTATGAGTTTTAAACGATTTCCACTCCGGGCTTGTCGGTGATCTTGCCGATCACTGCGGCTTTCTCGCCGTGCTTCTCGAGGATCTCGATGGCTTTGGCGGCATCTTTCTCGTCGACTGCAAGCACCATACCGATGCCCATGTTGAAGATGTTGAACATCTCGCGGTGTGGCACCTTGCCATACTTCTCGAGCAGACGGAAGACGGGAAGGATTTCCCAGGAGCCTTCCTTCACCTCGATGCCCTGGCCTTCGTGGAGGATGCGGGGGATATTCTCGTCGAAGCCGCCGCCTGTGATGTGTGCCACTCCGTGTACGTCTACGTTGCGTATCACGTCGAGCACCGGTTTCACATAGATGCGTGTCGGAGTAAGCAGCATCTCGCCGAGTGTCTGGTCGGCTGTCTCCTCATACTTCTTGTCGAAGTCGAGTCCGGCGTCGGCCACTACCTTGCGGACGAGTGAGAAACCATTGGAGTGAACTCCTGAAGAGGCTATGCCTACAAGCACATCGCCTGTTTTCACCTTGCTGCCGTCGATGAGGTTGCAGCGGTCTACGGCGCCTACCGTAAAGCCGGCGATGTCGTAGTCGCCCGGCTGGTACATACCCGGCATCTCGGCGGTCTCGCCGCCGATGAGCGCGCAGCCTGCCTGACGGCAACCTTCAGCGACACCGGAAACGATGGCCTCCACCACTGCGGGCTCGTTCTTGCCTACGGCCACATAGTCGAGGAAGAAGAGGGGCTCGGCGCCCTGGGCGAGCACGTCGTTGACGCACATCGCTACGGCATCTATACCGATGGTGTCGTGTTTGTCCACCGCGAAGGCGATCTTCAGTTTGGTGCCTACGCCGTCGGTGCCGCTCACGAGGATCGGTTCCTTATAGCCGAGGCTTGCGAGGTCGAACATACCGCCGAAGGCGCCGATGTTGCCCATGACGCCGGGGCGGTTGGTGCTTGCCACATGCTTTTTGATGCGGCTCACTACTTCATATCCGGCTTCGAGGTTAACGCCGGAGGCTTCATATGATTTAGCCATAACCAATGTATTTTGAATGGTAGGGACGCACGGCTCGTGCACCCCTACCTGTTTTTGTCTTTTACTTTTTATTAAAATAGCGTATCGCGTTGGCGAAGAGGTTCTGGCGCTTGTCGCCGGCGATGTTCTTGAAGAGACCTTCGTCGTAACGCTCGGAGTGTCCCATCTTGCCGAGGATCTGGCCGCAGGGGCTTATGATGCCCTCGATGGCGTCGGTAGAGCCGTTGGGATTGAAGGGGCTCGTCATGGTGGCGTTTCCTGCCGCATCGGCATACTGGAATGCGATCTGGCCCGCATCCGCGAGCTGCTTCACGAGCTCGGCGCTTGCCGTAAACTTACCCTCGCCGTGCGATACGGCGATCGAATGGAGCTGACCGATGGAGAATCCGTCGAGCCAGGGCGATGCGATGCTGCCTACGCGGGTCACTGCTATCTGCGAGATGTGGCGGTTGATGTCGTTGCGGAAGAGCGTCGGGCTATCAGCCGAGAGTTCGCCTATCTTGCCGAAGGGAAGGAGTCCCGACTTCACGAGTGCCTGGAAACCGTTGCAGATTCCGATCACGAGGCCGCCACGCTTAAGAAGGCGTTCGATGGCTTCCTTCACTGCGTCGTTCATGATGACGCTTGCGATGAACTTGCCGCTGCCGTCGGGTTCGTCGCCAAGCGAGAAACCTCCGCTGAAGGCGAGCACGTGGCAGTCGTCGATCATCTTCGCCATTGTGGCCACAGATTCGCGGGTCTGCTCAGGAGTGAGGTTGCAGAAAACGCTGGTGGTGCAGTTGGCTCCCTCGCGGCTGAAGGCGCGGATCATGTCGTAGTCGCAGTTAGTGCCGGGGAATACAGGGAGGTAGACTGTAGGATGCTCCACAGGCTCGCCGGGCCATACTTTCGTGTTGGCGCCGGAAGTGGCGTTGACTGCCTCTCCCTTTGTGTCGGCATGGTCGGGGTAGATCTCGTTGAAGCGTGCGCTGTTGGCTTCCTTCAGCATGAAGATTTCCTTGCGGTCGCCGTTGATGTTGATGATAGGGTCGGCTATGGTAGCGCCGATGGTGCGGTATTCCTCCCCGAGCTTCTCCGCGCTTTCCACGAGGATCGCGCCGTAGTTCCACTTGTAGAGGTCGGCTTCCGGATATTCTATCTCAGCACCGATCTCATTGCCGAAGCTCATCTTGGCTACGGCTTCGCCAAGGCCTCCGAAGCCAAGTGCGTAGGCCGCCTTGATGCGTCCGGCCTTGATGTCGGCATGTATTGTAGCGAAGTTCTTCTTCAGGGTGTCGGTGTCAGGCATGCCGTCGGCGAGTGGTTTCGCCTCAAGGATGTAGAGAAGGTCGCCTGCTTCCTTGAATTCGGGGCTGATGACGTCTCTTGCGTCTACCGGCACGATACCGAATGCGATCAGCGTCGGAGGCACGGAAATGTCGGCGAATGTACCGCTCATCGAGTCCTTTCCTCCGATGGAGGGAAGGCCGAACTCCTTCTGCATCTTAAGGGCGCCGAGAAGCGCTGCAGCGGGTTTGCCCCATGCCTTATCAGAGTTCATGCGCTCGAAATATTCCTGATAGGAGAAACGCATGCGTGAAGTGTCGCCGCCGGCGGCAGCAACCTTAGCTACGGCCTCCACCACAGCATAGGCAGCTCCGTGGTAAGGGCTCCATTCGCTGATGAAGGGATTGAAGCCGTAGGCCATCATGCTGGCTGTGTTGGTAAAGCCTCCGGTGGGAAGTTTCTGCACGCTCACCTGAGTCTCCGTGCCCTGAGTCTTACCGCCGAAAGGCATGAGTACAGTAGACGCGCCGATGGTGGAGTCGAACATCTCGATTAGGCCTTTCTGTGAAGTGACGTTGTCGTCGGCCAGCATCTCCTCGAAAGAGGCGTATGCCTTGTGGGGCATATCCGGCGCCACGGCGCTGATCTTCACCGTAGCCTGGCGGGTAGCGCCTGCCGAGTCGATGAACTCACGGCTGAGGTCGGCTACGATCTCGCCGTTCATCATCATACGCATGCGTCCGCGGTCGGTCACGTCTGCCACATGGGTCACCTCGAGGTTTTCCTCATGGCAGTATTTGATGAACTCTTCCATATCCTTCTTCTCCACCACTACGCTCATACGCTCCTGGCTCTCGCTGATGGCGAGTTCCGTGGCGTTGAGGCCGCTGTATTTCACCGGCACTCGGTCGAGGTAGATGTCAAGTCCGTCGGCAAGTTCGCCGATGGCCACGCTGACGCCTCCGGCTCCGAAGTCGTTCGACTTCTTGATGAGGCGTGTCACTTCCGGACGGTGGAAGAGGCGTTCGATCTTGCGCTCCTCGGGAGCGTTGCCTTTCTGCACTTCGCTTCCGCACTGCTCAAGCGAACTTACGTTGTGCTCCTTGCTTGAGCCTGTGGCTCCGCCGATGCCGTCGCGGCCTGTGCGGCCTCCAAACATCAGGATCACATCGCCTGCGGCGGGACGCTCGCGGCGTACGTCGGCCTGCTTCACTGCGCCTACCACTGCGCCTACTTCGAGGCGTTTGGCGACGTAGTCGGGATGGAAGATCTCGCGCACATGGGTAGTGGCGAGGCCGATCTGGTTGCCGTAGCTGCTGTAGCCGTGGGCGGCGCGCTTGGAGATGACGCGCTGGGGCAGTTTACCCTTCATGGTCTCGCTTACGGGCTTGTAGATGTCGCCGGCGCCGGTCACACGCATGGCCTGATATACGTAGCTGCGTCCGCTCAGCGGGTCGCGGATGGCGCCGCCAAGACAGGTGGATGCACCGCCGAAGGGTTCTATCTCGGTAGGATGGTTGTGTGTCTCGTTTTTGAACATCAGAAGCCACTTCTCCTTCTCTCCGTTTTCGGTGTCTACGTCGATCACTATGGAGCATGCGTTGTTCTCTTCGCTCTCCTCCTGGTCGTCGAGTATGCCCTTGGCCTTGAGCCAGCGGGCACCGATGCAGGCGAGGTCCATGAGGCAGAGTCGTTTTTCCTCCCGTCCGAGTTCCTTGCGCATCTGCCTGTATAGTTCGAGCGAACGCTTGATGTCGTCGGCCACAGGGCTGTCTTCCACCTGGATGTCGGTGAGTTCGGTCATGAATGTGGTGTGGCGGCAGTGGTCGCTCCAGTATGTGTCAAGTATTCGGAGTTCGGTTTCGCGCGGGTCGCGGCCCTCTGCCTTGAAGTAGTCTACCACCGTCATGAGGTCGGCGTCGTTCATCGCAAGGCCCATCTCCCTGATGAAAGCGGGAGCTGCTTCAAGAGTGATGTCGCGGAAGCCTTCAAGCACCTTCACCGGAGACGCAACGGCGCGCTCAGGGGGGCAGAGCACGCTCATGTCTTTGGCGCGAGACTCTACGGCATTGATTGTGTAGTGGGCGATCTTCTCAAGGTCTTCTTCCGAAACGGCATCGTCGAAGATCATGAGCTTCGCGCTGCGGATCTCTGCCTCGGAAGTAGGGTCGATCAGTTTTACGCAGTCTTCAGCAGAAGATGCGCGCTGGTCAAACTGTCCCGGAAGACATTCCACCGCAAGATATTTCTTACCTGTAAGATCGAAGTCCTCGACTACGGTGTCGGTGGCAGGTTCGCCGAAGACACGGTATTTTGCTTCCTCTACAAGGGCCGGGTCGGCGTTGAAGACGTCGTAGACGCAGATCAGACGCAGGTCCTTGATGTCGAGGCCGAGGTTTTCATTGAGTTCCCGACGGAGACTGTCGGCCTCTACACGGTAGGCGCCGCTCTTCTCCACGAAAATTCGCTTGTTCTGATTCATATACTGTTTAAATGGTTTACAGTTAGTTCAATTCGCTTGCCAGTACTTTTTCTGCCTGACGCTTGCGGAAGTCGGCCATCTTCTCTTCAAGAGCCTTGTCGGTGACTGCCATGATCTCTACAGCGAGCAGGGCTGCGTTTTTGGCTCCGTCAATGCTGACTGTGGCCACTGGAATGCCCGAGGGCATCTGCACCATGGATAGCAGTGAGTCAAGGCCATCGAGTGTGCGGGCCTTGATGGGCACGCCGATCACGGGGAGTGTGGTGAAAGCGGCGCATACGCCAGCCAGATGGGCCGCGCCTCCGGCGGCTGCGATGATGGCGGCATATCCGGCTTCGCGTGCACCGGATACCCAAGCTTCGAGCTCATGTGGTGTACGGTGTGCGCTAAGCACTTTCTTGTCGTATTCTACGCCGAATTCGTCGAGAATCTCAGCACTTCCTTTCATTACGGGCCAGTCGGAAGCAGAACCCATTACAATACCGATTTTCATTGCTGTCTTTTGTTTTTTATATATGCAGAGACCGCATTCCGAGTGGTCGGAACGCGGTCTGTCCTATGCGTATTGATCCGAAACTGCACGACACGTCTTCGCTTCAAGTCCGCACACTCTGACGATAGCCCTCTTGCTGGAGTGCAACCGGTGGAATGACTGAGGTTTATGACGGTGTCTCTGCTTACGTGGATTATGCATGTTCCGGTGTTGAATTCTTTTTATGAAAATTTGATGCAAAGTTAATCAAAAACTTTGGAATATCCAAATTTTCATTTTAGTTTAGGATGTTCAATCCTTCCGGATCGCTGCACGGCGTATCTTACCGGAGATCGTCTTCGGAAGTTCGTCTACGAACTCCACGATGCGGGGATACTTGTAGGGTGCGGTGGTGCGCTTCACATGGTCCTGGATATCCTTCACCAGTGCCGGACCCTCTTTGCCCTTGTAATCGGCGGCGAGCACTACGGTGGCCTTCACTACCTGGCCGCGCACCTCGTCGGGAACGCCGGTGATGGCGCATTCCACTACGGCGGGGTGGGTCATAAGCGCGCTCTCCACTTCGAACGGCCCGATACGGTAGCCCGACGACTTGATGACATCGTCTTTGCGGCCGACAAACCAATAATAGCCGTCTTCGTCTCTCCAGGCTACATCGCCTGTATGGTAGAGACCGTCGTGCATCGCTTCGTTGGTGAGTTCTTCGTCGTTGAGGTATTCCTTAAAGAGTCCGAGAGGTTTTTTGCCCGGATGCAGGCGCACCACTATCTCGCCGTGTACGCCGTCTTCCACCGGCTCGTCGTTGTCGTCGACGAGATCGATGTCGTATTCCGGACCCTTCAGTCCCATCGAACCCGGTTTTGGTTCGCACCAGGGATATGTAGCTACGGTCAGGGTTGTCTCGGTCTGGCCAAAACCCTCCATGAGGCGGAGGCCGGTAAGTCTCTTCCATTCATCGAAGACACTCGGGTTGAGTGCCTCGCCGGCTATGGTGCAGTATTTAAGTGTCGAGAGGTCAAACTTAGTCAGGTCTTCGCGTATCAGGAAGCGGAAGATGGTAGGGGGTGCGCAGAGCGACGTGATGTTGTAGTTATGGATCATATGGAGCACGTCGACCGGTTCGAACTTGTCGAAGTCATACACGAACACATCCGCTCCGGCTATCCATTGTCCGTAGAGCTTGCCCCATACAGCCTTGCCCCAGCCGGTGTCGGCAAGTGTCAGGTGAAGGCTGTCTTCCTTGAGGTTGTGCCAATAGGCGGCCGTTATGATATGGCCGAGTGGGTAGGTGAAGTCGTGGGCCACCATCTTGGGTTCTCCGGTAGTGCCTGATGTGAAGTAGAGCAGGCTGACGTCGTCGTTGGTGTTGGCAAGTTCCGGACGCTTGAACGGAGCGGCCTTCTCGATGGAGGAGTCAAAGTCATACCAGCCTTCCGGCACCACCGGGCCGGTGGAGACCACGGCTTTCACCGACGGACATTTCGGAAGTGCTTTTTCGATATGGTCTACAATCACTTGGTCGCCGGCGCATACAATGGCCTTGATGTCGGCCATCTCGCAGCGGTATACTATGTCTTTCGGGGTAAGGAGGTGAGTGGCCGGAATCACTGTGGCTCCGAGTTTATGGAGCGCGACGATGGAAAACCAGAACTGATAATGGCGCTTAAGGATGAGCATCACGCGGTCGCCACGGCCAATGCCGAGGCTTTGGAAGAATGATGCGGTCTTGTCTGATTCGCGCTTGATGTCGGCGAAAGTGAAGTGGCGCACTTCCCCTTTGTCGTTGGTCCAGAGCAGGGCTTCTTTTTCAGGATCCTTCTCCGCCCAGGCATCTACCACATCATAACCGAAATTAAAATTTTCAGGCACGTTTACTTTGAAATTGGCCATAAAGTCTTCATAAGACGTGAACTCCGTCTTATCCAGAAATCTTTCTAACATCTTTTTACCTGTAGTTGTTGAGGGGTCAATTTATGATTGCTATGATCTTGGCGTCTTTGTCGCCGAGGGCGCGGAGGGCGTGTGGCATCGTGGAGTCAAACATTACGCTGTCGCCCGGACGGAGCACCGTAGTCTTTTTGCCGACTGTGATCTCAACTTCTCCTTCCAGCACATAGTTGAATTCCTGACCTTCGTGGGTGTTGGGCGCGTGGATGGTGCCTGCTGTGTGGTCGGGAGAAATCGTCACGAGGAAGGGTATCATGTTGCGCTGGCGGAAGCCGGATGCAAGGTCTTCATAGGAGTATGCGGCCCGACGCTCCACCTTCACTCCACGTCCCTTGCGGTTGACGTAGTAGGTGTTCATCTTCGGTTCCTCTCCGAAAAGGAGGGCGGTGAGTTCAACTCCGTTGCGGCTTGCGAGCCTCTGGAGAAAACTTACGGGAATATCGTGATCGCCGCTTTCATATTTAAGAAGGGTCTCCGGCGTCACGCCGCAGTCAGCGGCCATTTCCTCCACCGTGAGATCGAGGGAATCGCGAAGTCCCTTTAGCCGTTGGGCGAGTTGCATGAGTTCGTCCATATCTATACTTGTGTTTTATGATTATGTATTCGGTTTTTACAATGTCTGCAAATTTATGTAATTTTTCTCAAATAGACAATTATTTGCACAAATATTTTTATTTGTGTAGTTTTGTGCCGCTTGCTGATATCAGAAACAGACTTATAAAAAGAATCGGCCGCTTTCCGGAGAAAGCGGCCGATAAATTCGCGTTTATGATTAATGTTTACTCAGCAGCGAGCACATAGAGTGAAGGCAACGCACCGTTTTCGGTGTCGTAGCATCCCCATGAGCTGTAGCTTACTGAATACTGAATCCATTTGCCGTTGCCGACATTGCTGATTGTCCAGAGTCCTTCGCTGTCGCAAGTAGCTGTAAAGATGTAGGAAGGATCAATAGCGCCGTCCTTCACCACGGGAGCGTCACTGAGGTTGAACGATGTGTACGTACCCGACATGTAGCTGTAGCGACCGTTGGAGTCGACGATGAAGAACTGGCCTTCGCCAAGCTTATATTCCGTGTCGCCCACTACAGCGCTGCTTGCGAATGTAAAGGCATTCACTTCATTGGCCTGTTCGATAACGCCATTGACTGCATTAACGGGTGCTGTATACATGTAGCCGTAGTTCTTGGAAGCGGCTGTCGGTATAGCGCAGATGCCTTCAGCGACTAAGAGGTAGGCACGGTCAAGGATGAGCTCGGTCGTGTAGTTGAAGTAAGCTTTGCCAACATATTTCACGAATTTCCATTCGTCGCCGTTCTTCACGAACTGAGCTGTCTTGGTCTGGAAGTCATCGTTGTTGATAGTCCAGTTCTGACCGTCGTATACAAGCACTGAGCATGCGTTGCTGTTGTAGACCACTGCCATCTGATCGCCTTCTACAGCGTAAGGCATATTGTTCTTCAGGAAGAGGGGCAGATATACGTCGGCGTTGTCAAGCTTGTTGTTGTCGAAGCCCATAGCTGTATAGTCGGAAGGCTGAACTGCCATGACTCCTGTAGCAAGGGTCCATTTGCTGCCGTCAAACTGATATACAGCGTTTCTGCCTGAAGTAACCGGAGTTCCGGCTACTACACGTGCAGGACATGAGGCGGGAACGTTGGCGGAAAGAGCCGCGTTATACATTTTGGGCAGAGAGCCCTTCTCTTCCGCATAGGAACCCCAGCTGTTGTAGCTGCCGTCAAACTGAATCCATTTTGCAGTTTCTCCGTTTGTAATGGTCACAGCGCCGGAAGCGTCTTCTGTCAGGGTCCACACAGCTCCTTCCTCCGGAATTTCTGCTGAGAAGTTGAAGCTGTTGTAAGTGCCGGTCTGATATACATAGCGTCCGTAGGAGTCCTTGATGTAGAAGCCGCCCTTCGTCACTTCAAATGTGAAGGCGTTTGCCGGATCTGCAGACACCACGGCACCGTTTTCTACCGTCATGTCCACGCTTGCAAGGTATCCATAGTTCTTTTCCGCAGCTACCGGGCCTGCGCCGTGTCCTTCCTCGGTCACGAGATAGAATCTGGGAGCCGGAGCTTTATAGAGCACGGGAAGCGATCCTTTTGCATCTGCATATGAACCCCAGCTGCTGTAGCTGCCGTCATACTGAATCCATTTGCCTACTTCCGTGTTGGTGATGGTGGCCTGTCCGTTGGAGGCGACATCTACAGTCCATACAGCGCCGGTCTCCGGGAGAGAGGCTGAGAAGTTGAAGCTGTTGTATGTGCCGCTCTGGTATAGGTAGCGTCCGTATACGTCCTTGATGTAGTAGCCGGCTTCGGTCGGAATGAAAGTGAAGGCGTTGATCTCGCTTGAGCTGACGGTGCCGTCGGATACCGCCATATCTACCAGAGGCAGATAACCGTAGTTCTTTCCGGCCAACGGGCCGGCTCCGTTGGAGCCGTCGGCTACAAGGAAGAAAGTGCCTCCGGCAAACTCTTCGATCTCAGAGTCGGAGATGAAGATGGGGTTGGTTGCGCTTTCATTGTAGGTCACTATCGCCAGTTCTCCGGATGCAGCATCAGGAAGGTTGTTTTTGAGTATTGCCGGAATCTTGTTTTCGGCAGGTGTCATCGGAGCGAAAGCGTCGATATAGTCTTTGTCGCTTCCCCAAGCGTTGACATAGTCGTCTTTGCTGACAGTGTATTTCGCAGCTCCGGCTATCTGGGCGATGATGGGGTCGATGACTCCTGTCTCATTGAAGGTGACGTTGATCTTCGAGCCCTCGGGAGCGAGGAAATAAGGAGCGCTGCTTGAAGCCAGGAAAGCCGGCAGATACTCCTTGGCCGGGATTTCGGCAGAGAAGAGTCCGTTGTTGCCTACTGCCTTGAGGGCGTTGCTTGCTCCTGCAGCCTCGGCAAGTGCCTTGTTTGTGGCGTTGGAGGCGACTGCGGTGTAGTCGGTGCCCGTCATCGTGAACTCACCCTCGATAGGCGTGTTGTAGTTCACGCCCGGTTCGAAGCCGTCCAGATGGTCGTTCCAGGAGTTTTCGCTGCAGGAAGCCATCATGGCTGTCGCTCCTAAGGCGAAAAATATGTTGTTTACTGAAATCTTCATATCGTAGTCTTAGAATGTGAGTTTGAGACGAAGTGAATAAGTGCGGCCGAAGCTGTAGAATATGCGGTATGCGTTCTGCCAGGTGCCGTTGGTGGAAGCCGATGTGTAGGCGTCCATGATGTAGTTGTAGTTGCAGAGGTTGTTGATGTTGCCGAAGATGGTGGCGTTCATGCCTCCGAGCTTGAAGGAGTAGCTTGCGTTGAGGTCAAGCTGGTTGCCCCAAGGAATTCTCCAGGGATCGCCGAGTTCAAGGGTCTGTCCTGTGTTCAGGTTGCTTCCGGTGATGTTGTAGTCGGAATAGTTGCGTGCGGAAGCCACCCAGTCTACGCCGATGCGCCATCCTTTGACAGGCTTAACCGTCATGCTGAGTGAGCCGGTAGACTGAGCTGAACCACCTACCTTGCGGCCCTTGGTGTTAAGCTTTGCCCAGAGATGGTCTTCAGCCATGATGCCCGAAGCGAGCGCGCCGTTGCTGAGGTTGGCCAGAGGCTGCGACTGATCGTTGTAGAAATAGCCGATGGTGTTGGAGTCGTTGACCCAGTCGCCGAAAGAGAACATACCGGAGAACTCAAGCCACTGGAAGGGCTTGTAGGTGGCAGCCACTTCCACACCCATATGGCGTGCGGCTACACCGCTCATGTTCATGAGGTAGCGGGTGCCGTCCTGAAGTGTACCGGTCTTGGTCATTGTCTGGTCCATCCAGCGAGTGAAGTAGCCGTTTACCTGCGCTGTGAATTTCGGAGAGTGGTACTCGTAGCCGATTTCCGCTGACACGCACTTCTCGTTGATGGCGTCGGGGTTGGCTGCGTTGGAGGTTTCCCTTGAAAGGAAGGCTGCCGACATGAACGGAGCGCGGCTGATGTAGCCACCGTTGGCAAACACGTTGTTGTGGCGGTCGATGTTGTAGTTGATACCTGCCTTCACGTTTCCTGCAAGGAAGTTGAGGGTTTCGGAGCGCTGGTGCTCCTTGTCGTAGTAGAAGCGGTCTACGAGCCAGTCGGAGTTGTTGTTGATAGAACCACCGACGAATACGTTGAGCTTATTGTCTTCGAGGCAGCTGTATTCGAGCTGCGCGTAAAGGCCTTCCTGAGCTACGTAACCGGTATAGTCGCGGTATACGATGTCGCCTACACCGAGTTTCTGATACTGCCAGTTGGGGTCGGCAGCGGCTGCGTTGTTGGAGGGGAGCACACTCTTTCTTGAGGAGTCGTCGATATAGTACTGGCCGTTGAAGAGGTCGCTGATCTTGGTCTGGTGCAGACCTTCGTAGTAGCGTACGTCAAGACCTACGAGGAGGTTGAGGTGGTTTTCGATGAGTTCGTTCTTGTAGGTCGATACGAGGCCTACCCATGTGTGGTTGTTGATGGAGCGTGCCATCACCATGTTGGAGCCGGTGGTGGATGCCGCGTTCATTTCCTCGATGGCGGCGTAGTCGAATGTGCCGTCGGCGCAGCGCCATGTGTCGGCCAGAACGCCGTTGTTGGCTCCATACCACTGGCTGCGGTAGTCGGAAGTGCGACCCTGGCCGCTGTTGCCGTATCCGTTGGCGATGGAGAGGTAGATGGCTGTCGAAAGGCTCGACTTATAGTTGATCTGCCAGATGTGGTTGAGCGAGATCTGGGGCTTGTGGAAATGGTTCTGGTTGGAGACGTAAGCCTGACCGTTGAGGCGGTAACCGAAAGTGGGGTTGTAGCGGTACATGCTTTCGCCGTTCATATAGTTCTTCACGTTCTGCCATCCTTCTACGGTAAGGCCGTTGGCCGACTGGCGCTGCCAGTGGTCCTGGGGAGAACCGAAGGCTGTAAGGCTAAGTTGGTGGTTGTCGTTGATCTTTTTCGATACGTTGACAAACCATGTGAAAGCGTCAAACTTGGTGCCCTGGATATATCCGTCGCCCCATTTGCGGCTACCCATGATTGTAATGGCCCAGCCATTCTTCATGAGTCCGGTGGAAGCGGAGAATCCGATGTGGTTCATATTGTCGTTGCCCATTCCGTAGAAGAGTGTGCCGCCCTTTTTCGCATCAAGGCTCTTAGTGGTGATGTTGAGCGTGCCGCCGACTGAAGGAGTCGAGATGATGGCAGCGCCAAGACCACGCTGTGTCTGCATTGATGAGGTCACGTCGCTGAGGCCCGACCAGTTTGACCAGTATACGCCGCCCCATTCCATATCGTTGACGGGAACACCGTTGACGAGCTGTGCCACATTGGCGCTCTTGAAGCCACGCATGTTGATCTTAGCGTCGCCATAGCCGCCGCCGTCTTTCGTAGCCCAGACGCCGGGAGTAGTCTTAAGCACTTCTGGAAACTCCTGGCCGCCGAGTTTAGCCTCGATGAAAGGAGCGTCTACAGTAGACACTGCAACCGGAGTCTTACGCGTCTTGGCCACTGACTGAGTGACAACGACGTCCTGGAGCATCGTGGTCTCCGCTTCGAGCACCACACGTCCTACTTCAGGCTGAGCCTTCACTGTCTTGTCCTGAAAGCCTACGTAGGAGATCTTGAGCTCCTTCGTGTTGTCCGGAACTGAGAGCGAGAAATTGCCGTCGATGTCGACTGCCGTGGCAGCTGTAGTGCCGGGCACTGCGACGGTCGCTCCGATCAGGGGTTCGCCCTGCTTGTCAAAAACAGATCCGCGGCAGACGTAGTTGGCCCAGGCAGCTGAGCACAACACCATGAGGGCGGATAAGAGAAACAGTCTCTTCATAGTTTTTTAGTTGTTGGTTGATAGTTTGATTATATGGAAAATCTATTGTTGTTTGTCTGGATGTACTTCCGTGGTGAGGGTGTTGGTCTTGTTTTTCTTTGTCTTGATCCTCACCTTATACATGTCGAAACCTTTGCCGAACACTCCGTTGACGGCGCCTTGAGTGATGAATGCGTCGTCGTCGATGCCCTTGACAAGGCGCATGATGCCCGGTGCCTCTATCTTGCGACACCATACCATCAGGATCTTGATGGGCTTCTTGCTGTACCATCCTTCTCCGTCAAGCACTGTCACTCCACGCTTGGCCTCGTTGTTGACGGCATCGGCTATAGTCTGCCATTCACGACTGAAAATGATGAACTGCACAGCCTGGCGGTTGCCTACCACGATCATGTCGGCGCAGTAGGAAGCCACGAATGTCACCACGTAGCCATAGACAATGATCGGTATCCTTGCTTCAAGGCGCTCTCCGAACGTGCCGTCGAAAGGAAGGAAGAGACTGCTCGAGACGATGACCATATCGGTGATCACCATGGCGCGACCGATGCTGACGTTGCTCATCTTGTTGACCATCGAGGCCACGATGTCGGTGCCTCCCGTAGATCCGTTGTGGATCAATACGGTGCCTACGCCCAAGCCGCAGATGATGGCTCCGAGTATGGCGCTAAGCGAGACGTCTTCAAGTATCGGATGGCTGAGGTTCATGAAGAAGGCTTCTCCTAAACCGATGGCGAGAGATATGACGGTGGCTCCGAAGATGGTGCGGATCACAAACGTCTTGCCTACGATCCGGAAGGCGAATGCAAGAAGCAGAAGGTTGAGCACATATTGAGTGACTGCTACCGGAATAGCTTCGTTGGTAGCGAAGTAGACCAGTGTGCCTACACCGGCGAGACCACCCATGACTATCTTGTGGGGCAGGATGAACGCACAGAAGCCGAATGCGTACATCAGAATGCCGACTATAATCATTATATAGTCGATTATCAGACTTTTACGTGATATGCTGAATCCTAACATAGTTTTCATGATGCAAATTTACAAAAAAAATATTTAAAATTCATTAATTCGCATTAGAAAAAAAGTATAATGTTGGTCTATTTAACGCATTGAGGGAAGTGGCTTATGGCGGGGATTGCAAAAAGTAAGGCCTCCGCGATGGGAGGCCTTATGTAATTGCTTGTGTATGATGCTTCCGGAAGTGATGTTGCGTTCGGGAAGCGTATGGTCATTGTTTTTATCTTACGATCTTTTCGGTGCGCACTGTTCCGTCTGCCTTCACGCTGCGTTTTACGATGATTCCCTTGGCATTGAAGGGAGACACCTTTCTGCCTGTAAGGTCGAAGTATTCAGTCTCGGCGGATACGGCTGAGTTGATGGTTCCTACTGCGGATCCGTCTACAGGTTCGCCGAGAGTGTTGACTGTTACGGTTTCGCTTTCAGCGCGGGTCTCTCCGTTGATGTAGAGCACACGGATGCCGATCGTCTCCACATCCTGTAGTTTCAGGGCCACGCCGTGGTTGTAGCCGTAGGCGTAGATGTCGTTTTCTGCGTTGAAGGACAGGGGTATGTCAGTCAGTTCGGTCACTCCCTGGTCAAGAAGCGTGGGATATTCCTCTGCGGTGAATGTATAGGGTTTGCCGTTGATCAAGACATTGTAGTAGATGTTGCTTTCAGGGAGGATCTGGCCGGCCTCGTTGTCGCTGTATACGTTGAATTCAACGGCATATGTGTAGTCAGGGTCAAAGATGCTGATATCGTTGACGAATAGGATGTCCGGTCTTACGGGAGTGTAGTCCGTGATTTCTCCTTGTGAGTAGATCTTGTCTACTGCATAGTATTCGCAGGGATAGGTCTCAGTGTTGCCGAAGTTGAATATCAGGTAGGCATATTCCTTGTCTTCAAGCAGTCGCGGACGGAATGTTTTTGACTCCTTATCGAAGTCAAGGACCATGGGCTCCTTGACAGCGTCGAAACTGAACATTTCCTCTTCCCAGAAATCATCCCAGTATGTGTAGCCGGCTCCTACCATGAGGAACATGTAATGGTTGAAGAATTTACCGAGGAACTGGTCGGAAGGAATAGTGAGCGTATTGTTTTCCTTGTCGAAAGTAGCTGTGATTACGGCACCCGGCAGTCCGGCCGCTAAGTCGCTTATATAAGTCGTTCCGTCTGCCTCGCCTATGCCTATGGTGCGGAGTATCGGACCGGCCCAACCGTTGAATTCGTCGACAAGCACATAGGAATAGTCATATTTGATTCCTTCCGGCACTTCTACAGGAGTTGCCTCGAAGGGACGAAGGTTCATGTGCATTTCGCCGTAGCCTTGCCATGTCCCGTTGTATGTCACTCCGAGCATCTCTTCTCCCATCATGGAGTAGCTGCCGTCTTCAAGCTTCTCAAAGGTTATGCTTCGTGTTTCTTCCGATGGTTTCAGCGAAACGTAGTCGATCACATCGATATAGAATTCATAGTTTTCGTTATCGTTTTCCGCAAGGAAGAGCGGTTGGGGAAAGTCAAACGTGATTCCGGTCTCCGTTTCGTGTCCCTTGATATATGTGGGCCAGTCGAGCATGCTGATCGGGTTCTTCAGATAGACGTCGCCGTTTTCAGTCCATACGCCGTCGTAGGCGATGCCAAACGATTCGTCCATAGTGATGTCGTCAAAATAAATGTAGAATGTCTCGGAGTTGCCGAGCATAGTTACGTGTTTTCCCTCCGGAGCCTCCGTTATGACGTTGAAGTCTTCGCTTCTTGAAAGCTTCATGCCGTTGTGGATGACTTTCGACTGGTTTTCGAGAGTTCCGATGCGTTTCGCATTGGCCGTTGGTATGCCGGGTTTGATGGCGGCGTTTTCCTGCTTGACTGCTTTTACTGCCGCTGAGGCCGTGAGGCCTGCGGTCAGCACAGCGATTGTGAGTAGGGCTTTTTTCATGAGCGTGGTGATTTGAGGAATTATTATTTGGATTCTTTGTCTTGCGTCGATTAGGCGTTGCGCTATCTCGGTGAGGAAATAAGTCTAATCAACTTCTCTTTCTGAATCGCAAAAATAATTCTTTTTTCCACGTTTTCGCTTAAACTGGTTTAAGAATTTCGTTATGACGTATTTTTTATGGTAAGGAATGCCCTTTGAGACACCTTCGTTTCAATACGCTGAAATATTCCGAGGTTATTCCGAGATATGACGCGATTATCTTCTGCGGCACTTTCTCAAGGATGACGGGCCTGTATTTCAGCATGGCCTCGAAGCGCTGGCGGGCAGTGCCGTTGTTGACGGTGCTCTCCTTAAACTCGTGGCTGTATAGCTCACCGTAAGCGTTATGGAGCATGAATACGGCAAAGCTGTGGTCAGACTTCACCGCATTCCAGAACTCGCGCTCGGGAATGCGGAGTATGACCGACGGGCAGCATGTCTCCACCTGATAGTAGGAAGGCCCATGCATCACGAATGAATGTTTCGATTCGAAGATGGTGCCCGGAAGTCCGAATCCGAAAGTGCGCTCCTTTTCTCCGTCGAAGTCCCATACGCGTATGATTCCGTCTCTGAGGATGTATACGTCAGGACATGTCTTGCCCATCTCGATCACTACGTATTTGGCATCCACACGCAGCCATTCGGCCTGGCTCAGAAGCCGGTCGAGTCCGGGACCGGAGGGAAGGAAACCGACTTCCTCCTTCAGAAGCCGTTTCATTTCCTCTATGTCAGTGATGTCTATGATTGCTTTGTCGTTGATCATTTATTTCAGTTCCTTTTTCCTGTATTGCCTTCATACCAGTCGATGTAGGCCTGATTCACACGCCTGATGCCTCCGCGGGTAGGATAGTCGCCGGAAAAATACCAGTCGCCGGGATGGTTCGGACATGCCTTGTGGAGGCCATCTACCGTCTGATAGACTATCTGCACGTCTAAGTCGAGGGGTTTCACCATTTCAGCTATCCTGCGCGATATCTGCTCGTCGGTAAATGGCGCGTAGATGTTCTTCACCTGGTTCTTAAGCGGTTCATCCGGTTTTTTCTCCACTTCCTTGCGGCATGCCGCATAGGTGGATGCGAGGATATATTCCATTCCACGTTCCTTCAGGAGGCTCACGGCCGCCTTGAATGCGATGAACTCATCCATTCGGCTCATGTCGATGCCGTAATAGTCGGGATAGCGCACCTGCGGCGAGGAGGAGACCACAACGATCTTCTTCGGATTAAGACGCGAGAGCATGCTGAGGATCGACTGCCGGAGTGTCGTGCCCCTGACTATGGAGTCGTCGATCACTACGAGTGAGTCTTCTCCCTCGCGAAGGCAGCCGTAGGAAATGTCGTAGACGTGGGCTGCCAGGTCGTTGCGCACATCCCCCTCGGCTATGAATGTGCGGAGTTTGATGTCTTTGATAGCGGCTTTCTCGATTCTTACCTCCGCTTCCATCACTTTCCTGATGGATTCCTGATTGAGTTTGCCGTCGGCCTGAAGGGCGAGTATTCGCTCCGTCTTATATGCGTTGAGGTATTCCTCCACTCCTTCCACAAGGCCGTAAAAGGCCACTTCCGCTGTATTGGGTATGTATGAGAAGACTGTGCGTTCGATATTGCCCTCCACTGCTTCCACTACTTTAGGCACGAGCAGCCTTCCGAGCTCCTTTCGTTCCCTATAGATGTCGGCGTCGCTTCCACGTGAGAAGTAGATTCTTTCGAAACTGCATTTTGAGTTTGACTGCTGTGGCAGTATGCGCTCCACGCTTGGAGTCCCGTCGATCGATATCAGAAGTGCCTCACCGGGTTCAAGTTCGTGGATGCTTTCCTTAGGCACTCCGAATACGGTCTGTATCTGCGGGCGTTCGCTTGTAGCGATGATGATTTCATCGTCGATATAGTAGTAGGCCGGCCTGATGCCGTTCGGGTCGCGGAATACGAACACGTTGCCCGATCCGGTTGCGCCGCAGATCACATATCCGCCATCCCATTCCGGAGCGGTCGCCTTCAAGACGTTGCGTATGTCGAGCTCATCCTCGATGATTTCCTCGAGGTTTTTGTCTACGAAGTTTTCCGGATCCATATCGCGGTGCTTGCGGTAGAGCCGATGGTTCTCCTTGTCAAGGGCATATCCGAGCATTTCCAGCAGGATGATGGTGTCGCTGTGGAGGCGCGGATGCTGTCCTCTGCTCACTACCGATTCGAAAAGCGTGTCGACGTTTGTCATGTTGAAGTTGCCACACATCAGGAGGTTGCGGCTTCTCCAGTTGTTGCGGCGCAGAAACGGATGCACGTATTCCATTCCACTTTTGCCTGTAGTGGAGTAGCGTAGATGGCCCAGATATATTTCTCCGATCATCGGAGCCTCCGTTGCGGCTTCAGCCGGAGTCATGTCTTCAAGACCCGCTTCATGCAGCCTGCGCCCTATACGGTTGAAGATCTCCTGTATGGCCTGCGCTCCGAGTTCCCTCTCCCTCCATACGTATTCGTGCCCTGGAGTTGCTTTGAGGTTGACTACTCCTACTCCCGCTCCTTCCTGACCGCGGTTGTGCTGTTTCTCCATCAGCAGATAGAGTTTATTGAGCGCGTAGGCGTAGCTTCCGTACTTCTCTTTGTAGTAGCCTATGGGCTTGCGCAGCCGGATCATGGCGATGCCGCATTCGTGTTTCAGTGGTTCCAAAATCGTTCCTCCTTCTTTACCTTGTTTTTTACTGTAGAATTCTATTTTACTTTGCGCCCGAAGGCGGTTTCACTCGCCTTCGGGCTATAGGGATTATTTGAATTTGTGGTCGCAGTAGCGGCAGCGCAGTGAGCCGTCGGCCGACCTGTATGCGCGGCGCGGCGATTTCTCGTTGCGGGTGATGCATTTCTTGTTCTCACACCGTAGATTGTCAGGCACGTCTACCTCCTCCTGCATGGGCATCGTGTGGCTCGGATCGTCTTTCCAGTCAAGAAGGCTCGAGATGAGAGCCATACGCACGAATTTACCGTTTTCCACCTGGCGGAAATAAGCCGCTCTCGGGTCGGCGTCTACTTCCTCGAGTATTTCGTTGACGCGGGGAAGGGGATGGAGCACCGCCATCTTTTCCTTAGCGAGCTTCATCTTCTCGCTGTCGAGCACGAATGAATCCTTCACTGCCTCGTATTCATCCTCGTCAAGAAATCTTTCTTTCTGCACGCGCGTCATATAGAGCACGTCGAGTTCCGGCATTGCTTCCTCAAGGGTGTCCACTTCTTTATATTCAAGACCGAGACGGTCGCATACATCCTGCTTGATATAGTCGGGCAGGCGGAGCTGAGGCGGAGCTATGAGCACTATCCTGATGCCTTTCTGGCGCGACATGGCCTTGATGAGGCTATGCACCGTGCGTCCGAACCGGAGGTCGCCGCAGAAGCCGATGGTCAGGTCGTCGAGTCGTCCGAGCTCGCGGGTGATGGTGAGCAGGTCGGTCAGTGTCTGCGTCGGGTGGGCATGGCTGCCGTCGCCGGCGTTGATGATGGGCACTCGGCTCACTTCTGTTCCTGCAAGCTGCGCTCCCTCTATGTGGTGGCGCATGGCGATGATGTCGGCGAAGTTCTCTACTACGCGGATCGTATCGCGCACTGTCTCGCCTTTGCTCACCGAACTGCTGGCCGCATCCGCGAATCCGAGCACGTTGCCTCCGAGCTCCATCATTGCGGCAGTGAAGCTGAGGCGTGTGCGTGTGGAGGGCTCGTAGAAAAGCGTGGCCAGTTTCTTTCCCTTACACTTCTCGGAGTATTTCTCGCGGTGGGCGATGATGTCGAGGGCAAGGTCGATGATTTCCCGGGTTTCTTCCACCGTCAGGTCGGTGGGGTCTATCAGATGTTTCATCCCTAAACTAAACTTCTTAATAAACACATTAAACTGATTAGGCTTCCATCCAGGATGTATCGCTCGGATTGTCGCGGAATTTGAGTATCCTGTTTTTCCACACCGGTTCGATGTAGCCTTCTTCAGCGGCTACTTCCACGAGGGTGTCGAGGTTGGAAAGGGAGTGGTTGGTTACGTTTGCTGCCGCCAGGCGGTCTGTTGCCTTCTTCATTCCGTAGGTGAAGATGCTGACGATACCGAGCACTTCAGCCCCTTCTTCGCGGAGAGCCTCCACCACTTCGATGCAGCTGCCGCCGGTGGAGATGAGGTCTTCCACTACCACCACCTTCGTGCCGGGCTCGCATTTGCCTTCGATGCGGTTGCCGCGACCGTGGTCCTTGGCTCCGCCGCGCACATAGCCCATCGGCTTATCGAGAAGCCAGGCCGTGATGGCGGCGTGCGCGATGCCGGCTGTGGATGTGCCCATCAGCGATTCAGCTTCGGGGTAGTATTTCTTTATGAGTTCAGCGAGGCCTTCCTCGATGTCCTTGCGCACTGCAGGGTATGAAAGGGTGAGGCGGTTGTCGCAATACATCGGGCTCTTGATGCCGGATGCCCATGTGAAGAGTTCCTCCGGACGCAGGAACACCGCGCCCACACTCAGAAGGTCTTTAGCTATTTTCTTCTCCATCTAATTAAGAATATTGAATTTAGAATTTTGAATTAAGCTTCCGTGCCAAGAAATTCACGGCAGCATCTCTCGTAGGCCGCGAGTGGATCTTCCGCTTTCGTGATGGGGCGGCCCACCACGATATAGTCGGAGCCTATCTCGCGGGCCTTGGCAGGAGTCATCACGCGCACCTGGTCGTCGGCGGCGGAATCGGCGAAACGGATGCCGGGAGTTACGGTGACGAACTTATCGCCGCATGCCAGTTTCACAATCGATGCCTCACGCGGAGAGCATACCACTCCGTCGAGTCCCGACATCTGGGCGTTCTTTGCGTAGCTTGCTACTACTGCGTCTACTTCGCCGGGAATAAGGAGGTCTTCGTTCATGAGCTCTTTGCTTGTAGAGGTAAGCATAGTCACTGCTATCAGCAGAGGGCGTGTACCGTCGGGGCGTGTAAGGCCCTCGATGGCCGCCTCCATCATCTTGTGGCCGCCGAAGGCGTGGAGGTTGGTCATGTCTACGTCAAGGTGTGAGAGCACCGACATCGCGCTCTTCACCGTGTTGGGGATGTCGCAGAGCTTCAGGTCGAGGAAGATCTTATGTCCCCTCTTCTTGATTTCCTTTATGATTTCCGGACCGGCGGCATAGAAGAGCTCCATGCCTATCTTGACGTAGGGCTTCGTATCGCCGAAGCGGTCAAGGAATTCAAGTGTCGCTTCCATCGAAGGGAAGTCGCACGCTATGATCACATCTTTCGCCATGATATTCCTATTATGTCTGTTATGTTGTTGATTTTAAGTTTTTTCAATACATTCGGCAGCTCGTCGGCTATTTTCTTGCAGGCCAGCGGGTCTACGAGGTTGGCCGAGCCTACCTGAACGGCGGTTGCTCCGGCCATCATCATCTCCACTACGTCTTCGGCCGTGGAGACACCGCCGCATCCCATCACCGGAACGCTCACAGCCTGCGCCACCTGGTAGACCATCCTTAAGGCTACCGGGAACACAGCCGGACCTGAGAAGCCACCCATCCGGTTGGCTATCACTGGAGCTCCGGTGTTGATGTTGATGCGCATGCCCAGCAGGGTGTTGATCAGAGTCAGGCCGTCCGCTCCGGCTGCTTCGCATGCCTTGGCTATGGATACTATGTCTGTCACGTTTGGGGAGAGCTTGATGAAGACCGGTTTCTTTACAGCGGCCTTAACTGCGCGTGTCACTTCCGCTGCCTGTTCGGCCGATGTGCCGAAGGCCATGCCCCCGTTGTGCACATTGGGGCAGCTTACATTGACTTCGATTATGTCGACTCCGTCGCAGGCGTCGGCCTTTTTGCAGGCTTCCACGTATTCCTCTATAGAGAAGCCGCTCACGTTGGCTATGACGCATCCGGAATAGAGCTTGCGCAACTCAGGCACCTCGTGGCTGTAGACGGTGTCGGCTCCCGGATTCTGGAGGCCGACGCTGTTGATCATGCCGTCGGGAGTCTCCGCGATGCGCGGTGTGATGTTGCCGAAGCGTGGATTGAGAGTCGTGCCTTTGATAGAGATACCTCCGAGTTCGTTCAGATCGTAGAGCTCGGCGAATTCCTGTCCGAAGCCGAAAGTGCCGCTGGCGGGCACCACCGGATTCTTCATCCTTACGCCGCAGAGCTCTGTGGCGGTGTCAGGTTCCCCTTCAAGGTTCCTTTCCCTCGGCAGGGTAGGGGCAGGGGTGCCGTTGCCTTTGAAATGCTTCATAAGCACGGCATCGAACACCGGACCATCCTTACATACACGTTTCGGTCCCCACGGAGTGTCGATGGTGCAGCCCATGCATGCGCCGAATCCGCATCCCATCCTTTCCTCCATGCTCACTTCTCCCTTTTCGCAGTCGAGTTCGCGGCCGAGGGCCGAAAGCATCGGTAGGGGTCCGCAGGCATACCAGAAGTCGAATCCCTGCATCTCAGGCTTGCGGATGGCATCCGTCACGAATCCTTTCGTTCCGGCTGTGCCGTCTACGGTAGCCACTTCCACCTCCGCTCCGAGTTCGCGGAATCTATCGGCGTAGAAGATCTCTTCGGCAGTATTGAATCCGAGCGCTACCTTCACCTTCTTTCCGTCGGCCAATAGCTTGCGGGCGAGAAGATAGAGCGGCGGCACGCCTACGCCTCCTCCGGCAAGGAGAGCGGTCTCCTTGCAGCGTGTCGTGTCGAAACCATTTCCGAGTCCTGTCAGTAGGTCGAGTTCCGTGCCGGGCGTCATCTCTGCCATGGCCTCCGTACCCTTTCCTACGGTCTTGAAAACGAGTGTGAGTCTGTTTCCTTCGATGTCGCACACCGAGATGGGGCGGCGCAGATAAAGACCCGGTATTGAAATCTCAACGAACTGCCCCGGCATGGTGAATGCCGAGCAGTCGCCACGGAGGGTCATTTCGAAGACACTCTCCGTCAGTCTTGTTATGCCAGTTATTTCGAATTTCATAGTTGTCTTAGCGTTCAGTCTCCAAAGTTAATCCATTTAATCCGAATATCCAATTTTTCAATTGATAATTTTATATTTTAATTGAGAATGGTGAATTGAGAATTGAGAATGGTGAATGATAAAACCTAAATTCTCAATTATCAATTATCAATTCTCAATTATCGTGAGATCATTCCGTTGCCTTTTCTTCCGTATTCGGCATCGATGGTGGAGACTCCCATAGTGATTTCCTCCAGCACGTCGAGAAGCACCCTTACGGTCTCGAGGGCGGTGAAGATCGTCACGTTGTTCTCGATCGCTATTCGGCGGATGTCGTAGCCGTCGAGGCGCGTGTTGTGCTGGTTCACATCTATTGTATTTATCACGTAGCTTACGTGGCCCTGACGCAGCGAACGCTCGATGTCGTTGCTTCCTTCGCTGAATTTTCCCATGGTGCGGCAGCGGATGCCGTGGTCCTTGAGGAATTTCGCCGTGCCTCTTGTGGCCTCTACGTTGAAGCCCAGGTCGTAGAAGCGGCGGATAAGCGGAAGTGCCTTTTCCTTGTCAGAGTCAGATAAGGTGACGAGCAGAGTGCCGTAGTTGAGCACCTGCATGCCGCTGGCCTGAAGCGACTTGTAGAGTGCGCGTGTCAGCATGTCGTCGTAGCCGATAGCTTCGCCTGTCGATTTCATCTCAGGCGAGAGGTAGGAGTCCACCCCTTTGATCTTTGAGAATGAGAATGCCGGGGTCTTTACAAACCAGCGTTTCCTGTCGGGATAGAGTGTCATGTCGTAGCCTTGACTTTTAAGGCTTTCGCCGAGCATCACTTTGGATGCGATCTTGGCCATGGGCACTCCGGTGGATTTCGAGAGGAACGGCACTGTCCGCGAGCTTCGCGGGTTCACTTCTATCACGTAGACGTTGTCGTCTTTGTCTACGATAAACTGTATGTTGTAGAGTCCGACGATTCCGATTGCCTTTCCGAGACGCACGGTGTAGTCCACTATCGTCTGTCTTACCTTTTCGCTCACGCTGAATGTAGGGTAGACCGAGATGGAGTCGCCCGAATGTATGCCGGTCTTCTCCACATGCTCCATGATGCCGGGGATGAGCACGTCGGTTCCGTCGCAGATGGCGTCTACCTCGAGTTCCTTGCCCATGATGTATTTGTCTACGAGCACAGGACTGTTGTCTGAGATATCCACTGCGTTCTGGAGGTAGTGGCGAAGGGCCTGCTCGTTGCCTACGATCTGCATCGCGCGTCCGCCGAGCACGAAGCTCGGGCGCACCAGCACGGGATATCCTATGCGCTCAGCGGCCTTCACACCGCTTTCGATGTCTGTCACGGCTTCCGCGTCGGGCTGGGGAATACCGGTCTCGCGCATTATCCTCTCGAAGTGCTTGCGGTCTTCCGCCTTGTCGATGGCTTCGAGACCGGTGCCTATGATAGGCACTCCGAGTTCGGCCAAGGGAGCGGCGAGGTTGATGGCGGTCTGGCCGCCGAGGGTCACCACGACACCTTCTGGCTTCTCAAGACGCACCACGTTCATCACGTCTTCCACCGTGAGGGGTTCGAAATAGAGTTTGCCTGAGATGCTGTAGTCTGTCGATACTGTCTCAGGATTGTTGTTGATGATGATAGCTTCGTAGCCCTGCTCCCGAATGGTCTGGATGGCATGTACGGTGGAATAGTCGAATTCCACGCCCTGGCCGATACGTATGGGGCCGCTGCCGAGCACGAGGATCTTCTTGCGGTCGCTTACCTCGGATTCATTCTCGTCCTCATACGTGGAATAGAAATATGGAACGTATGAATCGAATTCGCCCGAGCAGGTATCTATCATCTTGTAGACAGGGGTTATGCCTAATGATTCCCTCATCTCCCGTATGTCGGCCTCAGTGCGGTTGCGCAGTTTCGCTATGTAGCGGTCGCTGAAGCCCATACGCTTCGCTTCGCGCAGAAGGGGAGCGTCAAGGGTAGCCGCATCGCGGATCTCCCATTCCATCTTGATGATGTTGTTGAGTTTCTCGAGGAAGAAAAGGTCGATTCCGGTCTTTTCGTAGATATGCCAGAGTGCCACCTTGCGTCTCAGAAGCTGGGCTATGGCGAGCAGACGGTCGTCGCGCCCCTCCTTTATGTAGTCGAGTATCTCCTCGGTGGGCATATTCTCGAATTTCTTTGAGTAGAGATGGTCCACTCCGGTTTCAAGCGAACGTATTCCCTTGAGGAGCGACTCTTCGAAAGTGCGGCCTACGCTCATTATCTCGCCGGTGGCCTTCATCTGGGTGCCGAGCAGATTGGATGCTTCGCTGAATTTATCGAAGGGGAAGCGGGCTATTTTCGTCACTACGTAGTCGAGCGCGGGCTCGAAGCTTGCCGGAGTGTTGGCTATCTGTATCTCGTCGAGCGTCATGCCTACCGCTATCTTGGCGCTCACCCGGGCGATGGGATAGCCTGTGGCCTTTGATGCCAGTGCCGAGCTGCGCGATACGCGGGGGTTCACCTCGATGATGTAGTAGTTGAATGAAAGGGGATCGAGTGCGAACTGCACGTTGCATCCCCCTTCTATCTCAAGCGCACGGATGAGGCGGAGGGCAGAGTCGCGGAGAAGCTGGTATTCCTTATTGGTGAGAGTCTGGCTGGGAGCCACCACTACGGAGTCGCCCGTGTGTACGCCTACCGGGTCTACGTTCTCCATATTGCATATCGTGATGGCGGTGTCGTTGCTGTCGCGCATCACTTCATACTCTATCTCCTTATAGCCCTTGATGGATTTCTCTACGAGCACCTGATGCACGGGCGATAGGGCGAGCGCGTTGCGCATCAGCTCGCGGAGTTCCTCCTCGTTGTCGGCGAAGCCGCCGCCTGTGCCTCCGAGGGTGAAGGCCGGACGTAGCACCACGGGGTATCCGATCTTTTCGGCTACCTTTGCGCCTTCATCTATGCTGTTGACGATTTCCGAGGGGAGCACGGGTTCGCCGAGGCTGAGGCAGAGTTCCTTGAAGAGTTCGCGGTCTTCGGCCTGCTCAATGCTCTTGAACGAAGTGCCTAAGATTTCCACTCCGCATTCCTCCAGGATACCCTTTTTTGCGAGCTGCACTGCGAGGTTGAGTCCGGTCTGGCCGCCGAGGCCCGGCACTATGGCGTCCGGACGCTCGAAACGTATGATCTTGGCTACATATTCCAGTTTCAGCGGTTCCATATAGACCTTGTCGGCGATTCCGGTGTCGGTCATGATGGTGGCCGGATTGGAGTTTACGAGTATCACTTCGTAGCCCTCTTCCTTAAGCGCGAGGCAAGCCTGGGTGCCCGCGTAGTCGAACTCTGCGGCCTGACCGATGATGATGGGACCCGATCCGATCACCATCACTTTCTTTATGTCTTTTCTCTTAGGCATTTCTCACCTCCCTTTCTTTTTTGTGTTCTTCCATGTCGCGGATGAATACGTCAAACAAATAGCCGCTGTCTTGCGGACCCGGAGCGCTCTCCGGATGATACTGCACTGAAAATATATGTTCTTCTTTGTTGCGCACTCCCTCTACCGTTCCGTCGAGGAGGTTGAGGTGGGTTATCTCAAGATCTGTGTCGCGCACGCTCTCGGGGCGGACGGCGTAGTTGTGGTTTTGCGATGTGATCTCGATTTTGCCCGTAAGCATGTTTTTTACGGGGTGGTTGGCGCCGCGGTGGCCGAATTTCAGTTTGTATGTCTTGGCTCCGAAAGCGAGCGAGATTATCTGATGGCCGAGGCAGATGCCGAAGATGGGGAGTTTTCCGCGAAGTTTCTTTACGAGGTTTTTCACTTCCGGAACGTCTTCCGGGTCGCCGGGACCGTTGGAGATGAAGATGCCGTCGGGTTTGAAGGCCATGATCTGCTCCGCGTCCATGTTGAAGGGTACGATGATTACGTTGCAGCCCCTTGCATTGAGCGAGCGGATGATGTTGAACTTTATGCCGCAGTCTATGGCCACTACATTGAACTTCTGATTCTGCGTACGGGAGAACCAGCGTTTCTTGCAGCTTACCTTAGCCACTACTTTTTTGTCTACCGGCGTGTCGGCTATGAGCTGCAGCGCTTCCTCCGTGGGAGTATCCACCGGAACTATAGCGGCGCGCATGCAGCCTTCATCGCGTATGATGCGGGCAAGCCTGCGGGTATCGATGCCGCTGATGGCCGGGATGTTTGCTTCCTCGAGGGTCTCGGTCATGGTCTTGGTGTAGCGGAAGTTGGAGGGTGACTCGCAGCATTCGCGCATCACCATGCCGCCGATAGTGGGCGACTTTGTCTCGAAGTCATCGTCGGTGATGCCGTAGTTGCCGATCAGCGGATAGGTCATCACGACGATCTGATTGGTATAGGAAGGGTCGGAGAGGATTTCCTGATAGCCCACCATCGAGGTGTTGAAGACTACCTCGCCTACGATGCTGCGGCGTGCGCCGCAGCTCTGGCCCGGAAATTCCTGTCCGTTTTCCAATACGAGTTTTACGTCTGCGTCTTTCATCTTTATGTTGTCTGTAGAAACTTATGTAGTCAAATCTGAAATTTTGTATCACGCGAGCGGACGCACGAACCGTGCGTCCCTACCTGACAGTTGTATCGTTCTGATTGAGGGTGATGAGGCGTCCGTCATAAATGAGGCTTGCCGGCTTACCTGTGAGATTCATTCCTTCGAATGGCGTGGCTTTTCCCATTGATGCGAATTTCCGGCTGTCTACTGTCCATTCTTCCTTAAGGTCGAAGATTGCGAGATTGGCTTCTCCTTCCACTTCGAGGCGGAAGATACGGCGCGGATTGGTGGTCATGAGTTCCACAAGCCTTTGCAGACTGATGATGCCGGTCTGTACGAGATGGGTGTAGCAAACTCCGAATGCGGTCTCAAGCCCTACTACTCCCATTGCGCTTCCTTTCAGGCCTCGGCTTTTCTCATCTGCCGTGTGGGGAGCGTGGTCGGTTGCTATGCAGTCGATTGTTCCATCTTTGATTCCTTCTATGAGGGCGTCGCGGTCTTCACGGCTGCGGATGGGGGGATTCATCTTGAAGCGTCCTTCGTCCTTTAGGTCTTCGTCGCAGAATACGAGGTAGTGGGGCCCCGTCTCGCAAGTGACCTTGACTCCGCGTTTCTTCGCCTGGCGTATAAGCTCGACGCTCTCTTTCGTGGAGATATGGCATACGTGGTAGCGGCATCCGGTTTCTTCGGCGAGCTTAAGGTCGCGCGCTATCTGTCCCCATTCGCTTTCGGAGCAGATTCCCTTGTGGCCGTTTGCCTTGCAGTATTCTCCGTCGTGGATATACCCGCCTTTCAGGAGGTCGTTGACTTCGCAGTGTGCGGCTATGATCACGTCAAGCCGGGCAGCTTCCTTCATGGCTTCGCGCATCATGTCGTCGCTCTGCACTCCGCTTCCGTCGTCGGAGAAAGCTACCGCATATCGCTTAAGGGCTTCCATGTCTACGAGCTGCCTCCCTTTGCGGTCTATGGTGATCGATGCGTAAGGATAGACGTTGATGGCGGCGTCTTTCTTTATTATATCGAGTTCCTCACCGATATGCTCTATTGTATCTGGGGTGGGGTTGAGGTTCGGCATGGCGCATACTGCCGTGTAGCCTCCCATCATTGCGGCTGTCGTTCCCGTGTGGATTGTCTCCTTGGCATCGAATCCCGGTTGGCGCAGATGCACGTGCACGTCGCAGAGCCCGTAGCATACGAGTCTGCCGTCCATATTCAGTATACGGACGTTCGGATCATCGGTCTTGATGGTGCCTCCGCGTTCTATCCTGACTATCTTGTTGTCGATTACTTCGATGGCGGTATCTTCCGAAACTCCGTCTTCATCAACCCAAAGGCATCTGTCGAGCACATAGTGCGCAGGCATCAACTCCATAGGCAAATCATGATATGTCATAGTCTTATCTTCATTTAAATTACACTAAATCAAAGTGAGGCCCATTCGCGAGAGCAAAAAAAACACGCATCCCCTTTCGGGGTGCGTGTCCCTTACAGCACGTATGCTATATGTAATTTTTCTATGTATTGCATCGTCGGTCTCATTTCGACTGCAAAATTACAAATTTTATTTGAGACTCGCAAAAAAAAAATGATGGAGCCTCTCCTTTTTATCTGAAAACTGAGCGGCGTCAGGTTTTCTCATCCAAGTGTTGTGGATTTGATGCGTCAGCCCCAGAAGAGGTAGGCGATGAAGACGGCGGCGATGGCGCCGGTGATGTCGGCGAGCAGGGCGTAGCCTGCAGCGTAGCGGGTCTTCATCACTCCTACGGAGCCGAAGTAGACGGCGAGTATGTAGAATGTAGTGTCGGTGCTTCCCCTTACCACCGAGGCCAGACGGCTGACAAAGGCGTCAGCTCCCTCGGCTTTCATTACGTCGAGCATCATGGCGCAGCTGCCGCTCCCGCTAAGCGGTTTCATAAGCATCGTAGGGAGTGCGCCTACCCATTGGGTGTCGACTCCACAATACGCAAGGGCACACGATACTCCATCGGTGACTGCATCCAAGGCTCCTGAAGCTCTGAACATTCCGATAGCGACAAGAATAGCTACAAGATAGGGGATGATGCCAACTGCAGTCTTGAATCCTTCCTTCGCCCCTTCTATGAAACTATCATACACATTGATCTTCTTGCGCATCCCGGCAAGAATGAAGATTATGATTACACTGAAGAGAAGGAAGTTGGCCGCGAATGTGGAGTATGACTCCACCTTATCGGCCGGAAGGGTGGAAAACCACCATGCCACACCTCCTACTACGGCAGCTATTCCTCCGAGCCAGCTCCATAGCACACCATCCATCCTGATCCTTTGCTTCAGGCATAAGGCAATCAGACCTACGAGCGTGGCGATGGCTGTGGCTAAAAGAATCGGAATGAAGATATCCGTAGGATTCGCAGCTCCTCCCTGAGCCCGATACATCATGATGCTCACCGGAATAAGGCAGAGTCCGCTGCTGTTGAGCACGAGAAACATGATCATCGCATCCGTAGCCGTATCCTTCTGATTATTGAGGGTCTGCATCTCCTGCATTGCCCGGAGTCCCATCGGGGTTGCGGCATTGTCCAGACCGAGCATATTGGCCGATAGGTTCATGAATATAGCGCCCATTGCCGGATGATCTTTCGGAATACCGGGGAAAAGACGGGAAAAGAATGGACTGACGAGGCGTGCCATCGCTGTGGTCACTCCTCCCTTTTCTCCGATTTTCATGATTCCCATCCATAGCGACAGCACTCCGGTAAGTCCCAACGAAATCTCAAAAGCGAAAGCCGCCTGACTGAACGACGCGTTCATGATGTCGCTCCAGATGCCAGTCTCTCCCGTCAGCAGGCTCGTACCGACCGCCATCAGGAACGCCACTACCAGGAATCCTATCCAGATATAATTCAGTATCATTCTATTATCTCAATTCTCAATTAAAAAATCAGTCATCAAATTCATTTAAATAGTTTGATAATTGAGTATGTAATTCTGGGAGATTTTCCCGGATTGTTTTAAATACGTCCTGACGCTTTATCTGATAATAACCATGAACAAGTATGTGTCGCATAGCGATTATGTATTTCCAAGGAGTCTCTGGATGGTTGTCTTTAAATTCCACAGTAAGCTTATATGCTGCTTCTCCAATAATTTCAAGAAGTTTGACAATACCGAAATATTCGAGATCCTTTTCGGTCAAAGACTCAAAATCCAGTCTTTCTTGTGCTTTTGTAAGCTTGTCGATAGCCTCGATCATATGTTCGAGACGCAAAGGATCTTTAAGAGTTTCTCTCATATATTTGTATTTTTTCAGCATTAACCATTTTTGCAACTCTTGGATATAATGTATCTTCTTCTACAAGATCAACTTTTTTACCTAAAAGTTTCTCAAGTTTATCTATAATCTCCGCGATTCCAAAAAGTCCAAGGCAAGTATCTTTTGAATATCTTACAAGAATATCTACATCACTTTCCGAAGTCTCTTCTCCACGAGCATAAGATCCAAACACCCAAGCCTTCTCCACTGGTAGTTTGGAGAAGAATTCATTTAGAATATTAATGATTTTCGGCGACATTTTTACTTAAATGATAGATTGTCTATTATAATGAAAATTGTCTATTATGAAGTATCTCAGTAATTCTCAATTCAAAATTCTCAATTCAAATAAATTCAAATATCAGTCATCACACTCAGTGAAGGAATGATGATGGGAGGTGCATTC
>CAMWMK010000025.1 GCA_947175295.1 uncultured Porphyromonadaceae bacterium | reverse complement strand
AAAATATCACACATTGCAATATCCTTCGCAAAATTGGTCGGCATTTCACGAATCAAGGTCATTTTCAACATTAATATCATCAGATAAATCCGATTCACTCACTTTAAATTTGACGATATGGAAAAAATTCAGTAATGTATGATTTATTGACGGAGGGGTGTATGATTTATTGACACAGTCAAGTCCGCACAAAAGCCTTAACCTTTAGGCCTTAATCTTTTACGAGTTTGGCACGCCGGTTGAGAGTATTATCGGCGTTATGAAAAGGATTTTTACGACAATAGCAATCACGACGGCTCTGACCTCGGCAGCCCAGATGCCATGGACGCTGGAGCAGTGTATGGAATATGCTGCTACGCACGCTTCCGCCGTGGTGCAGGCACGCTGGGACGCGGCAGCGGCCACTGCCTCGTGCAACGAAGCCCTCGCCGATTTCTTCCCCTCAGTGTCGGCGCAGATAGGGGGTCAGTTCAGCTGGGGACGAAACATCGATCCGGAAACCAATACCTACAACGACGTGACAACATTCAACAACGGCTACGGCATCTATGCCTCACTGACCCTCTTTGACGGAGGCCAGACACTGAACAGATACCGCCAAGCCAGAAGCGAACGGCAAAGATACCTGAATTCCATAGACATGACCCGCGACGACAGCGCCATAGCTGCCATGATGGCCTTCGCCGATGCCTTCTACTATCAGCACTCGATACGTATAGCGGAAGATAGGCTCAGGCAAAGCGAAGGAATGCTCCGACTGACGCGGACACAGGAGGAATTGGGTCTGAAAGGAGTGCCTGACGTAGCGCAGGCGAAAGCCACTGTAGCCAACGACGAATATGCACTGACGCATCAACGCAACCTGCAGGCTCAGGCGATGCTCACCCTGCGGTCGGCGATGAATCTCCCCGTAGACCAACACCTGGAGATTGACACCACCTACACAGCCATACCCATCGTCTATTATCAAACTGTATATCATCAGACGCCTACGGACAGCATATATTCCGCAGCACTCTTCTCCAATCCGAAAGCCATCGATGCCCGGCTACAGATGACATCAAGCAGATATGCCTACGACACTGCAAAGGGATACATGATGCCTACCCTCAGCCTCAACGCCGGGATATCGACTTCATATTACAAGACCTTGGGCGGAGCGTATCAGGCTCCGGCATTCGGAGATCAGTTCCGAAACAACCGGGGTGAATACATATCCGCTACCCTATCCATTCCGCTCTTCGACGGCCTGAACCGCCTGACAACAAAAAAACGCGCCAGATACGCCTACGAGCAAGCGAAGGAGCGAATGAAGGAGGAAGAACGCCGGCTTCACGACGAGATAGCCTCGGCGGTGATGGACCGTGACGGATATGCGAAGGAGATAGAGGCGCTCAACACAAAGGTTGAGGCCGACGCGGAGGCCTACAGGCTGAATACCCGGAAATATGAGGAAGGACTTCTCTCACTCATCGACCTGCAGCTTTCGGCCAACACCTACTTCTCGTCGAGGGTGGAACTGCTGCAGAAGCAGATGCTCTATCTTTTGAAAGACAAACTTGTGGAATACTATAAAGGCAACAGACTATGGATGTAAAAATAGAACGGCCGAAGGGCATAAAGGGAATAAAAAAGAAATACTTGATATATGCCGGATGCGGCATAGCAGCAATAATACTGATCGTATGGCTGGCTACAACCGACATTGCCTCCACCTATAAAGTGGAGCAGACAGGACTCAATATAGAGGATGTGAAAGCCATGAAATTTGACGACTATGTGCGTGTCGACGGTCGGGTGGAACCGATCAGCACCGTTCAGATAAGTCCCGAGGAAGGGGGAATAGTAATGGAGAAAGTGATGGAGGAAGGCGCGCAGGTGAGAAAGGGTGATGTGATCATAAGATTGAGCAACAGCAACCTCGACCTTCAGATACTGAACGCCGAGGCCGAACTGGCCGAGAAACAGAACATCCTGCGCAACACCCGGATATCAATGGAGCAGGACCGTCTCAACAACCGCACGGAGCAGGCCCAGCTCGAGCTGGAAGTGGAGAGAAAGCAGCGCGCCTACCAGCAGAAGAAGCGGCTTTTTGACGACAAACTCATCGCAAAGGAGGATTACCTTCAGGCCAAAGAAGACTACGACTTAGCCGTAAGGCGCCGCAAGCTAATCAACCAGCGTCTTGACCAGGACAGCATCTACAGGCTGGCACAGGTAGACCAGATGGAAGACAACCTCGCCAACATGCAGCGGACCATCGAGCTGATACGCCAGCGAAAGGAACAGCTGAACGTAGTAAGCCCGATTGACGGAGAACTCGGACTCCTCGACGTAGAGCTCGGCCAAAGCATCACCGCAGGACAGAAGATAGGACAGATCAATGACCTTACCAATTATAAGGTGAGCGGACAGATAGACGAACATTATATCAACCGCGTACATCAGGACCTACGCGCCACATCGGCGAAAAAAGACCAGGACATGAATCTACGGCTACGTAAGGTTTTCCCGGAGGTAAGGGACGGTAAGTTCAAGGTGGAATTCGTATTTACCGGCAATCGCCCCGACAACATCCGCAGCGGCCAGACCTGCTACCTCAGCCTGCAGCTCGGACAGCCGGTAGATGCGGTGGTGATACCGAAGGGATCGTTCTATTCGGCTACGGGAGGAAAATGGATTTTCGTGGTAGATGCTTCGGGTAAAAAGGCATACCGTCGCAATATCCGACTCGGACGCCAGAATCCTGAATACTACGAAGTGCTTGAAGGGCTTGAACCCGGAGAACGTGTGATTACCAACGGATATGAATCATACGGAGAAGCAACAGTTTTAAAGATAAAAGATTAATTATTGGTATGAAATCGTATTTTAAATTCTTGAGCAGGAACAAGGCTTACGCGGCGATCGACGTATTCGGACTGGCGGTGAGCATGATGTTTGTGGTGCTGATTGGCTGCTACACGTGGCAGGAGACACACGTGGACAAGCAGAATTCCAAGACCGACCGCATGTATTATCTCGGTTTGGAAATGAGAGGGGAAAAGACATTGGGAAGCCATTGGCATATCCAGCATCTTCTTAAGGATAAATTCCCGGAAATAGAGTCTTCCACAGCAATATTCAGGAATACACGCTGGCTATATAAAGACGACAAGGAGATTGTGACAAACTGCTATTTCGTGGATTCCACCTTCTTCGACCTCTTCGATTTCAACCTGATACAGGGAGATAAGAAGACAGCACTCAAGAGTCCGACAAGCCTTGTGGTGACTCAAGAGTATGCGCGTAAGGTATGGGGAGATGAAGACCCTATGGGGAAAAGCCTGCTATTCAACGACAATGAAGATCCATTTGTTGTGACCGGCGTAATGGAGCCGATGAAGAACACGGCTTTAATGACCACTGACAAGCGCCCCGTAGATATGCTCCTCAATTTCAATATGGTGAAATATGCGAATTACTCACTGACCGATACATCCATGCCGAACGCAACCGGAGCAGAAGTAATACTGCTGGCCAAGGAGGGACACGACCTTACAAAGATGAAACAGGAATATGAAAAGGCGCTAAAGAACGACTATTGGATCCTGAATCTTCCGGAAGACCAGATACATATCGAAGTCTATCCCTTCAATGATGTATACTTTTCCGATATGGGATCAAACCAGATGAATTTCGGCGACATCAAGATGATACGGCTACTCTTCGGCACAGGACTCGTAATATTGCTTTTCGCGATTATGAACTACATAAACCTTACGGTAGCCCTTGCCGGCAAACGGGCCAAGGAGATGGCTACGCGCCGTCTGCTCGGAGAAGGACGATTGGAGATAATGTGGCGTCTTATCGCTGAAAGCGCCATACTCTGCTCCTTCTCGATGGTGCTGGGAATCGCGCTTGCTTTCCTTATGCAACCGTACGCTTCCGCCCTCCTTAATACTCCGCTCTACATCGCCTATTGCCTTAATGCGACAACGGTAGGCGTCCTTGTAGCGGTACTTCTGATCATGAGTCTTGCTTCCGGCATCATTCCGGCGCTACTGCTATCTTCAATGAAACCGATTGAGGCCGTAAAGGGTGCTTTCAGGAGGAAATCGAATATGGTTTTCGGAAAGGTATTCATTGTGGTTCAGAACATAGCTACCATCACGATGGTAGCGTGCGCTTTGACTATGTATCTCCAGGTGCGTCATCTTATTGACGCTCCATTAGGATATGACTATTCCGGAGTGATACAACTGGAGTGTCAATATATGGATGCATATGGGCAATCGTTCAAGAACGAGCTCCTGAAACTTCCATGTGTGGAAAAAGTAAGCTATTGCTGCGGTACGCCACACAGCCGGGGAAACAACAATACTTTCAATCAAAACGGACGTACGATATCAAGTCAAGTATTCATTGTTGACTCAGTGTATCTGGATCTATTAGGATTGAAACTGAAAAAAGACAACCATACATCAGCTTATCCAAAGAATTATTTCAACCTACAGTTCTTCGATGAATTGGGTATGAATGAAGATGCGATCCACCTTACCATAGGAGACGAACATGTAGTAATAGAGGGAATATTGGACGACTTCAAGATAGGCAATATCCTTAGTGACCAGCATCCAGTCAGATTGGCAATAGTGAAACCTTTTGAACACTTTATGCCATGGACAATCCTCATAAAGATAAAAGGAGACGAAAAAGAAGCGCTCAGACAAGTAAAGGAACTTTACGAAAAGATGAATTCAAACGGATATTCCGATTATGCTTTTGAACAGCCGTTCATGCATCAGGAAATAGAGAAGGATTTTGATGCGCAGAGGCGGCTTTCAATCATCCTTACAGTATTCGCCTTGATCGCGATCATCATCTCCATGCTCGGACTCATAGCTATGAGCACCTACTACGTGCGCCAGCGTTCGATGGACATTGCGGTGCATAAAGTGATGGGAGGAACAAGCTCGGAAGTGCTGACAAGACTCGTGCGGACATTCATGACATATGTGCTCATCGCAGCGGCCATCTCGATTCCGGTCATATACTATGTGATGAACGACTGGCTGTCGCAGTTCAGCTACAGGATACACATATACTGGTGGATATACGCGTCGGCCGCGCTGCTCGCCATCGCGATATGCTTCGTGTCGGTGGCAGTGCAGTGCCGCAGGGCAGCCAACACAAACCCGATAGAATCACTCAAATAAACCACCTAAACATAATAAACCCTTAACATAATAAACCCTTTAAACTTAGAAAAGATGATAAAGATAGAAGACCTTACCAAGACATTCCGCACCGACGAGGTGCAGACTCTGGCACTGCGCGGAATTTCACTCGAGATCAACAAAGGAGAGTTCGTAGGAATAATGGGACCGTCGGGATGCGGAAAGTCGACACTGCTCAACATACTCGGTCTGCTCGACAACCCTACCGACGGCAAATACATCCTTAACGGGACGGATGTGTCACGCCTTAAGGAAAAAGACCGCACCGCCTTCCGCAAGGGAAAGATCGGATTCGTATTCCAGAACTTCAACCTGATTGATGAACTCAACATAGAGGAGAACGTGGAGCTGCCGCTGAAATACCTCCACATAGGAGTTGCAGAACGAAAAGAGCGCGTGAAGGAAGCGCTCACACGCATGAATATACTGCACCGTGCGAAGCATTTCCCCCAACAGCTATCGGGCGGACAACAGCAGCGCGCCGCCATAGCACGTGCGGTGGTGGCAAGACCCGACATAATCCTCGCCGATGAGCCCACCGGAAACCTCGACTCTGAAAACGGCAAGGAAGTGATGGAGCTCCTCACGGAACTGAACCGCGAGGGAACGACGATCGTGATGGTGACACACTCGCAGCACGACGCCGCCTACACCCACCGCGTAATAAACCTCTTCGACGGTAAAATAGTGGAAAAGACTCAGTTGTAGTTGTTTTCTAAACCCTTTAAACTTTTTAAACCACATAAACTTTCCAGACTGCAAAAGTTTTTGTAATTTTGCACCATGAAGAAGACTTTGCTTATAGTTGATGACAATAAGGATGTGCTGTCGGCAGTAAGGATGCTGATGCGGACTAAGGCAGATGAAGTGGTCACCGCTTCCGACCCTTCATCGATTCCATCCCTTATGCGTAAGCATAATCCGCAGGTGGTGCTCCTCGACATGAACTTCAGGTCTACAATCAACAACGGCAATGAAGGCCTTTTCTGGCTTCGCGAGATAAAACGCATCTCTCCCGCCACATCTGTGGTGCTTTTCACGGCATACGCCGATGTGGCACTCGCCGTGGAAGGGATGAAGATAGGAGCCACCGACTTCATAGTGAAACCTTTCGACAACACCCACCTTTCCGACACCCTGATGAATGCGTTCGGGAAGAAGAAAGACAGCAAAAACAAATCCTCCAATCCTCAGATGATCTGGGGAGATTCGGCTGAAATGCAAAGGGTAAGGATGCTGGCCGAACGAGTGGCACCTACCGACGCCAACATCCTGATCACGGGAGAGAACGGCACGGGAAAGGACCTTCTCGCTCGCGAAATACATCGGCTATCGATGCGTAATTCCGGACCGATGGAGATAGTAGACATGGGAGCGGTAATAGAGACTCTTTTCGAAAGCGAACTTTACGGACACGCGAAGGGAGCCTTCACAGATGCGAAGGCTGACAGGGCCGGCAAGTTCGAGACAGCCCACGGAGGCACGCTCTTCCTCGACGAAATCGGAAACCTCCCCTATCATCTGCAGGCCAAACTGCTCACATCGCTTCAGCAGAGGAAGATAATAAGGGTAGGCACCAACACTCCGCGCGACATCGACATACGCCTCATATGCGCCACCAACCGGAATCTGCCGAGGATGGTGGCCGAAGGGGAATTCCGGCAAGACCTCTTCTACCGAATCAATACCGTGACCATCGAACTCCCCCCACTGCGCGACAGAAAAGACGACATTCCGCAGCTCGCAGAGATGTTCGTCAGGAAATACGCGGGCATCTATTCCCGACCCGCGCCGAAGATATCCGAAGACGCGATGAGGCGCCTTTGCTCACTTCCATGGCCAGGCAATATCAGGCAGCTTGAACACACCATCGAAAAAGCCCTTATCCTTTCGGATTCAGACACGCTGAGCGCCCGCGACTTCGACCTTCACCAACCGCAGGCCGCCTGCGAAGAGCAGCCTACGACACTGGAGGCCATGGAGCGAAACGCCATTGCGGCAGCAATAAAGCAACATGGAGGCAACATGTCGGAAGTGGCGCGCCAGCTCGGCATCACGCGCCAGACCCTCTACAACAAACTCAGGAAATATGGCATCTGAGAGCAGACGAAACCTCCTGCCGACGGCATGGCTTGCAGGAACCGCCTGCCTGTCGGGCATGGCCGGATTCTGCCTCGCCGGAGATAACCTATGGTGGATCTTTTTCGCAATCTGCGCCCTCTTCTGCGCTACGGCCCTTATGCGAATCACCTCACGCATCAACAAACGCATGCGCTACGTAGTGGAGGCCACACTGAGCGGAGATTTCTCCTATCAGTTTCCGACTTCCAACGTAAGTAAGGACGAACGCGAGATCAACGAAACACTCAACCGCATAGTGGAGCATTTCGAACGCCTCACACATGAGGCCAGCCAGAACGAAGTCTTCCTCGGCAGACTGATCAACCTTACCGACATCGGCCTGGCTATGGCGGACGCGAACGGCGACATCAGGCTCCACAACGACGCGGCCCTCCGCCTTCTGGAGCGGCAGGCCCTTACCAACCTATGCCAGATACCCGAGCAGGCATATGCTGGGCTCGACATCCGTAAAAGCAACGTGACCGTAAACGACAGGAGCTTCACGCTCCTTACCATCAGCGACCTCAGCCGCAGGATACAGGCGGTGGAAGTGGAGTCGTGGGAAAAGCTCACGCGGGTGCTCACCCACGAGATAATGAACTCCCTTACGCCTATACAGTCGATAGCCGAGACCATGGGCGGAAAGACCACCACGCAGGAAGCCTCGGAGGCTTTCGAGACAATTTCATCAAGCAGCAGGGGGCTGATGCAGTTCGTAAGGAATTTCCGTGAGTTCAGCCACCTTCCGGAGCCGAAGATGAAGGCAATCTACGTGAAGCCACTATTAGAATCGTGCGTAAGGATGGCGGAAAGCTATGCGAAGGATAAGGATACGTGCATAACGCTCCTATGTTTTCCGCCAAACCTCATGGTCTATACCGATGAGTCGCAACTGAGCCGGGTATTGCTCAACATAATGAAGAACGCCATCGAAGCCAATCCAAGCAGGATAAGCGTGGAGGCGGATGAGAAAGCCGACGAATCGGTGGAGATAAGGATAGCCAACAATGGAGAACCGATAGACGACGAGACGGCAAAACACATCTTCACTCCCTTCTTCACGACGCGCGAAGGAGGCAGCGGAATCGGCCTTAGCCTATCGCGACGCATCGTCACCCATCTCGGAGGCACACTCTCCCTAAAGACACGACCTCTCACCTGCTTCTCGGTCAGAATTTAGCAGCCATCTGTTTTTTTTCAGTCTGAATTGCTGATATCTCGCAAATTTTCATTAAATTTGCATCTCCAACCTACCTATTGAAGTTTTATAAAACACAACCTACATGAAACAATCAATCATCACCCTTCTCGCGGCCATGACCGTAGCCGGCACCTATGCCCAGTCGATAACGGCGACATGGGAACTTAGCGACCCGGAGACCCTCCAGGCGGTCAGTGTCAGCGGAGATGCGGGAGCCGCCTCTCTCGTCACGACCGGCTACCAGACAGGCTCCAAAATCGCAAAAACCCGTCTGCTCGAAAAGTCGGGAGCAGAAACGGGATTCGAAGCCGTAGACTACATCCCTCCCTTCACGGCATTCACACCGACCACCAAAGTGACATCGAAGAGCGCAGGACACTGCGTCAGCGTCAACGTCACTCCCCAGAGCGGACATAAGTTCAAACCGACCACAATAGCGTTTGACGCAGTGAAAATCGGTACGGATGGAGGCGCCGTAGACGTCTACTACACGATAGGCGACGGAACGGAGACCGCCATAGCCACAGGACTCGGACCGCTGCGCAACAAGATCACCGCCGCCAACTCGATAGGCTACAGCCACTACGAATATTCCCTCGGAGACGTCATCACCGACGGCGAGCCCTTCACAATGACAATCTACCTGATGAACATCAACGGCGCCGACAACTCCTCGCCTAAGGAGATAGGCCTGCGCAATATCTCCATCACCGGAGCCGTAGACCAGGAAGTGACCTCTGTAGGAACATATGTCAAAGGCCTCTCCTGCCGGGCATCGGAGACGATTGGAGGCACTCCTTCGGCCATTGACCTTACAGCACTCATCGCCGACCTGATGAACGGCGAGACCGCAGCATATCCCGCTACCCTCTACAGCGCACCGAGCGACTTCGTATTCTCAATGGCGGAAGGCTACACGGCAGAAACGACATTTGAAAACAATACACTCAAGGTCAATATAATGAAAGAGGGCTCCATCGTGATGACCTTCAGCATACGCTTCAAGGTCTCCAACCGTGGGGAGAGGCCCGCCGCCAAACCTCTCGGACGCGGCCTTATGGCCGTAAGCCTGAAGGGTGCCGGAATGGGCACGGGCAACCTCGTCTCATGGCGCCACCGCGAGGCTGACGGATACGGAGTGAAATACAAGCTCTACCGCGGCGACGAGGCGGCGCAGAACACGCTGCTCAACCAGGGCCTCTACATCACCCACCGCACAAACTTCGCCGACAACGCGGGAACAGCCGACAACTACTACCGTCTGGAGGTATACGACCAGTATGGCAACCTTCTCGAAAGCGAAGTAAGCCACAAGACATGGGACAGCCAGACACTCTACATCCCGACGGAAACACCCATCGACACCAAGAACGGAGCCACCTACACGCCCAACGACGCCTCCTACTGCGACATGGACGGCGACGGAGAGTATGAGATAATCCTTAAATGGTCGCCCTCCAACGAGAAGGATGCCGCAAGCTCGGGCACTACATCCCCGGCCATCTTCGACTGCATCAAGCTCGACGGCACACGCCTCTGGCGCATCAACGCCGGCCACAACTTCTTCACAAGCGCCCACACCATGCAGTTCATCGCCTGGGACTTCGACGGAGACGGCTACGGAGAGTTCATGATGAAGACCGCTCCCGGCACTATCGACGGCGAAGGCAACTACGTGCTGCTCGGCGACGACGACCCCAACGAGAGCCTTCTCAGCGGACGCGGCAAGCAGGACCACGGATCGGAATACATCACGGTGTTTGACGGACCTACAGGCGCAGCCCTCGCCACAATACCCTACCACACGGACTACAAGGCCGGCCTCAACTATTGGGGCGACAGCAACCAGAACCGCTCGGAGCGCTATCTGGCCGCACTGGCATATCTCGACGGCCCGGACGCCAATCCGAGTCCTATCTTCGCACGCGGCTACTACGCAGGAGCATTCGTAGGCGCATATGACTGGGACGGCACTACCCTCTCCGAACGATGGGTGAGCCGCAACACCACCAAGGGAGAAGGCCTCTGGGGCGAAGGAGCTCACTGGATATCGGTTGGCGACTGCGACGGCGACGGCAAACAGGAGATAGTATACGGATCTGCGGCCCTCGACCATGACGGCTCGCTTCTCTACCGAACCGGCCTCGGCCACGGCGACGCGCTCCATCTCGGAGACTTCCTGCCTGACCGTCCGGGTATGGAGGTATTCATGGTGCATGAAGAAAAGCCCTACGGCTGCGACCTGCGCGACGCGGCTACAGGCGAACTCCTGCTCCACATCACAGCATCGGGCGACACAGGCCGCGGCCTTGCAGCCCACTTCGATTCCTTCTACGACCACTCCCAGTTCCTCTACAGTGCATCGCCAGGCGTGCATGACTGCGCCGACGGAAGCATGTATGCTGAAAAGTGGGCCATCGGCCAGAGCGGCGCCGGCATCAACAACCGTATATACTGGGACGGCGACCTCTACGACGAATTCTTCGACAAGAGCATCATAGCCCATTGGAACCATGAAAACGCATGGTTTGACCGATACAAGGTCAACGGCGGCAACTACGTGATCGGCAAACTGAACAACAGCTCGAAGTTCAATCCCTGCGTGCTCGGCGACATACTCGGCGACTGGCGTGAGGAAATCGTAACCTGGGACGGCGAGACCAACCAGCTCATAATCAATGCCACCAGCTACACTTCCACCTACCGTATCCCCCACCTGATGGACGACCTCAACTATCGCGTGCAGGTAGTCAACCAGAACTGCTGCTACAACCAGCCTCCCCATCTCTCGGTAGACCCCTCCATCGTCTATGCCGGCAATCCCAACCATGCCACGCAGGAAGACGACACCTCAGCTGTAGGCGGCATTGAAGCTGAAAACGGAGCAGCCGATGCCATCTATACTCTTGAAGGAATACGCATAGAGCGCATCACAGCCCCCGGCCTCTATATCGTAAACGGGAAAAAAGTGATGGTACGCTGACGACAGCACCATTCAGAAACAACTACAGACGTAATACAGACGTGGCGTCATACCTTGCCGGTATGGCGCCACGTCTGTATCTTCAGCGGAAACTTTTGACGCAGGCAAGCGTTTTACTATAAAATAAATGTGAATACCGCCTTATTTATTCTTCGCCACTATAGATACTATGAATCAGATGCAACGAATGAGACATAATGTTTGGAAAGGGGGATCTTCTCTGATGGTTCCGCTTACGCTTGCATGTCTTGCCGGATGCACCCACAAAGAACTTATCTATGATGAAAGCGCGATAGGCCGACCTTTGATATATGTGGCCTATGACTGGGATCCTTCGGAAACTGATCTTCCCGAGGGTATGGCCAACCTTTTCCATGCACTCGGACAAGGTCCGGGAAATTACTGGAGATGCGATTTCAGGCCTTCCGGAGGTACGGTAAGGTTTCCTACCGGAATATACGACGCCTTAATATTCAATAATGATACTGAAAACATACTTTTTACCGATATCGATGATTTTTCAGGGTTCACCTTCTCTACCTCACCCATAGATACGGGCGGCGTTCCTTCCGACCAGCTTCCCTTTCCGTCGCAAAAGCTCTACCGACAACCCGACCGGATGTGGAGCGATGTAAGGTATGGAATCGACATCATGGCGACCCTGACAACCGACACCATACGCTTCAAGCCAAAGCGGATCACACGCGACTATCATATTGAGATGACCGACATAGTAAATCTCCAGTCAGCCCTCAGATACTATGCGGTGCTTTCCGACCTTACCGCCAGCTATAGCCCGGCCCGCCAGAGGCAGACCGGGCCCACGGTATCAATGGGGGGATTCATGTCTCCGATCGACTCATCGTCGATATCCACCACAGTCACAAGTTTCGGGATGGCACGCGATTCGTCACAAAGCCGTCTGGCCATCTACCTATGGCTTGCAGACGGAGAACGAAAGGCATATCTATACGATGTCACCGACCAGATACGTGAGGCACCTGACTCAATGGACCTGGTAATCAGAGTGAAGGGACCGACTCTTCCGGAAATGAAACCTGACCCAGAAGGAGGAAGCGGCGGCGGCCTGGATGTAGGGGTAGACGACTGGGACATCATCGACATCGAGCTCTGACAATATGCAAAAGTCTGTTAACAAACCATAAAATATTAACATCTACAATATTAATGAACTTTTTGGCACGATTATTGTCTTTCTTTTAAAAGAAGATAAACTTCGTCCAAACCAATGCGACATAAACCCAAAAACAAATAGACTATGAAATTTCTGACACACATCGCAATCGCTGCTTCCGTAGCTTTCGCTCTGACATCATGCTCCGACCACGATTCAGACGCGCCCTCAGCAGGAAACATCATATCCTTCAATGCATCCGCTCCACTCGGCGGCCGACAGGTAGTGACCACCAATTCGCTCCAGGACTTCAAGGTATGGGCCTTCGCCGAAGGGAAACCGTATATGAGCGACGTGACCGTGGACCGTTCCAACAACGGATGGAGCTATACCCCATCCATGTACTGGCCTTCGGCAACCCCGCTTAACTTCTACAGCTACAGCCCGGCAATACGCACTGCTACGGCTACAGACAGCAGCAATCCCGATATTCCGGGCTTCATCAATGGAGGAGAGACCGACCTTCTCTACGCCGTCAACATAGGCGAGACCCGCGTAGGATCGCAAGCCTCTCCTGTACAGATCAATTTCCGCCACGCACTCTCGCAGGTGCGTTTCCAGGTGCGACCCAGGGTAGCCAAAGCAGGAGAACAGTCACTGTCGGTCAACGTGAAGGCTATCGACCTTCTCGGCACAAACACGGTAGGCTCATTCAACTTCCCTAAAAATTCCACTACTATCGGCAATCAGGTGGCCGGAGAGTGGAGCGATCAGGGGTCTCCCGAAGAAAAGAACATCTTCAATGGAGAAGCAATGCTGAATACCGATGAGGCCAAGGAACTTATTACCACCGGCTATATATTCTCGATTCCGCAGACCCTACCCAAGTCGGACATCAGCGGCAATTCCTACGCTGGCGCCTATGCACGAGTTCTGTGCGAAATTTTCGACCGCAACACCGGAGTGAAGATCTGGCCGCAGGCTGCCGACGCAGTGACCGACGGAGCGGGTTATATATATTTCCCGCTCAGCGCCGATCAGACCTCTGATGCGGAGTGGCAGCTCGGTAAGGCTTACCGATACACACTCAACATCGATGTGCCGGCATCGTCAAGCAAGATTGACTTCGACGTGACAGTGGAGGAATATCCTGATTTCATTGACCATCAAATCAACTAATGATGAATATACCGACAGGCATATCCTACAGCCTCATGGCGGCGACGGCACTATGTGCGGTCGCCGCCTGCTCGCATTCCGACGATCCGGACCCATCTGCCGGAAGCCTGATTGCCTTTGAGGCGGAAGCATCCTCATTCGCCCGTCAATCACGGGCCGCAGATGTCACCACCACCGAAAACATTCCGGAATTCCGCATATGGGCCTATGACTACGACCTCTATTCCTATCTCATGAGCGGAGTGAAGGTGGTACGCACGGGCATCAACAGCTGGAGCTACTCCCCCGCCGTCGACTGGACTGGCAATCCGATGTGCTTCACAGCGGTAAGTCCTGCATCAAACGATCTCAACGTAAATCCGTGGTGGCTCGACATGCTGCAATACCGCAACGAAGGAAGCGAAGACCTGCTCGTATGCCGCGTGACCAATGTCAGACAGACATCAGGCAGGCTGAGACTCCATTTCTATCATGCTTTGTCGATGGTAGGCGTCAGTCTGCACAGTTCCCTTCCTCCGGGCAGAGTCAGGGTAAAGAGCGCTACCATCGTCAATGTAACCAATATGGGACAGTTCCGCTATCCGGCCGAGGGATTCAACTCGTCGACCACTGCGGAGGATGTGTCGGAATGCTGGGACATATACGCCCAGTCGTCACGAATTCCGCTGTTCCTATCCGATGAAGGAACTCCCATTTCCGACACTCCGCTTGAGGCTGACAATCAAGGCTATGACTTCTTCATTCCATCGCGCCTGGGAGAGTTTGACTTCGATGCCTATTTCAATTCCTCCTATCTGGAAATAGACTATAGAATAGAGAACCCTGACGGAACCACGTCGTGGCCCGACTCCTCGACAGACTACAGGCTGCTTTCGAGGGAAAACCCAGGCTACGGACAGATAAGGCTCGGGCTTGGAACGGAGCTTCCCGACAACAGATGGCTTTCGGGAAAACGCTACCGCTATTCCGTAGATCTCTCAAGACCGGCCGAAGTGCCACCGGGAGCCGCCTCTGAGAAGACAAGAGCTTCAAATTACAATTTTATGAATGTACATGTCACGGATTTTTAACGAAATCGTAACGGATTTCGGAAAACAATTTCGATGAATACGCCGTTTTATTAGTACTACCGCAGATTGCATATGTCAAGCCGTGGCAGTCATGAAAAGAATTGTAAAACCCTTAAGCTCTTACATTATGGCAGCATTTAATCTCCCACTCATCACATGGTGCGTCATCGTAGCGGCGATGACGGTACTCATTACAGTTCGCCTGTTCAGAAACGAACACCGACATATGCATCCCAGCCATAAGGGCCATCTCATCGAGATAGGCAGCGAAAGCGAAGAAATATTCGCACCGGGCGATTCAATGCCGGGGCGAAACGAAAACCTATAGCAAATGACAAAGGCAGAGGAGATATATACGGATACGGATCTGGCCGAAAGCGACCGGCAAACCGAAGAGAGGGCGTGCCTTCAGGAGATATGCCTGTTTCTTTCGGAATATTCAGCCTGGCTGCTTGGAAGCGGAGCCACTTCCATCAGACTTGAACGAAACGTGCGCCGGATGGCGCAATCGCTCGGATGCGAGGCGGAGATGACAATCCTGCCTCGCCATATCCATATGACGGTATGCCTTCCCGACCGCTCGGAATGCTACACATATATCATAGCCACCCATCCCATGCCGATCAGCTTCAACATCAATACGCGGCTCAGCCGCCTTAGCTGGAGCATGGCCGACGACAGGATAGGATTTGCCGAAGCCAAGGCGAAATTCAAGGAGATAATATCCACTCCCCCCACCGACAAGCATCTGGTGCTCTTCCTCGCATCGTGCGCCAATGCGGCGTTCTGCCGGCTGTTCACCGGCGACTGGGCCGCCGTAGGGGTGGTCTTTCTGTCTACGCTCGCCGGATTTTATCTGAAACAGGTGCTTTCGGAGCATAAGGTAGACGTGCGCCTGATATTCATCATCTGCGCCTTTGTATCGTCGGTGCTTGCAAGCACTGCCGGACTCTTCAGCCTGGGCAATACTCCCGACGTGGCAGTAGGCACGAGCGTGCTCTATCTCGTGCCGGGCATTCCTTTCCTCAATTCATTCTCCGATATGCTCGACGGCCACTACATCTGCGCTTTCGGTCGGTTTATGAACGCATTAGTGCTTACCAGCTGTCTTTCGCTCGGGCTTTGCGGGGGCATGATGATGATGAACCTCAGTATGTTTTAGTTAAAACGGATATGCCATGTTGATTCAGTTTCTTCAGGATGCGTTTTTCGCAGCTATCGCGGCCATAGGGTTTGCAGCTATAAGCAACCCTCCTAAAAAGGCCTACCTGCTTTGCGCCATCATAGCCGCCGTAGGCCATTCGGCCCGTTTCCTTATGATGCAGCCCGACGTATTCGGACTTCACATTGTGGCTGCCAGCACTATAGCCGCGTTCATCATCGGCTTTCTCGCAGTGCTTCTCTCTCCCTACGGCAAGATGCCGGCCGAGACCTGCCTCTTTCCTTCCCTTCTCCCTATGATTCCGGGCATATACGCCTACAAGGCGTTTGGCGGCCTGATCATGTGCCTCACCCACAGCAAGGAGGCTGATTTCGACCATTATTTCTTCCTGTTCGCCAACAACGGCCTCACCTGCCTCTTCATACTGCTCGGAATGGTGGTAGGCGCTACCCTCCCCATATTCTTCCTAAAGAACATCTCCTTCCAGGCAACGCGCTGACATCCGCAGCATCTTCATTCCCATGAATCCTTAACATAACGGCAAAAAACACCCCGCAGCCTTAAAAGCTACGGGGTGTTGACTTCATTGTCTTTACATACTATCTGATCAACGGATGATGGCGCGCCCTGCCCAAACGCATAGGATACCGATCACTACGCTGAGAGCGAGATATAGGCAGAATGTCATCCAGTCGCCCTTCTGACCGAGCACCCACATATCGTCGGCAAAAGAAGAGAAGGTAGTGAAGCCACCGCAGAAACCGGTGATGAGGAGTACATTCTCCTGAGGAGTCATTACTTTTGCATTCTCGAGAAGTCCGAAGAAGAGACCGATGATGAAGCATCCGATCACATTCACGAGGAATGTACCCATGGGAAATGCGCCGTGCCACATTCCGGACGACCACTTGCCTACGAGGTAACGGCCTGCCGTCCCTACGAATCCGCCACATCCGGCGATTAAGATTTCCTTAAACATAGTAGTGTTTTTTTTATAGTTAAGTGAATTAAGATTGTATGATATTCATTATTTAAAATTTAAAAGATATCTTCACATGAGTTTCAGACTCTTTGTAATTATTAACAATATGGTATTTCCCATTGTTCAACGTTCGGAAGAAAGTCTGATTTTGAATTACGGATAATTTTTCCTAATTTTGCATTGCAAAATCAGAATCCAACATTGAAAAATCAATTTATAGCAGAAGACATTCCTTTTTTATCTGAAGATGGATTTGCATTTTAAAGATAAAATCATTAACTTTGCAGATGGACAAAACAAATTAAACATGGCTGAAATAGAAACCCAGTTTATCAATATACAGACCGACTTCGGCTTTAAGGAGGTATTCGGACAGGAGAAAAACAAGAAAGCGCTTATCCGCTTTCTTAATATCCTTTTCGAAGGGAAAATCAACGTAACGGATGTCACATACCACGACAAAGAAATATTGCCGTCGGAGCAACAAGGGAAAAGAATCATATATGATGTCTACTGTACGACACCGATGAAAAAAGCAGACTCTCCTTTCTTTCCTGCATGCCAGACATATGAAGAAAAGGGGAAGAAAGAAAGCAACCATCATTTCATACTGGAGATGCAGAACATCTATGTACAGCCTTTTGAGGAAAGGGTTGTTTTCTACGCATCGAAGATGATTTCCGAACAAGGCAAAGCCGGGTGGGACTATGAGCTCTCCCCTGTATTCGCCATAGCTGTGACGGACTTCGATTTCAGTCATATGTCGCCCAAACTGATAAGAGACGTGATGCTGGTGGATAAGGACACCTTAGAACCATTTACGGACAAAGTACATATTCTGCTTTGCTCACTGAAAGGGGTTCCCAGAAAATGGGAAGACTGTAAAACCGAGATTGAAGAGATTTTGTTTCTAATTAAAAACATGGATCATATGGACAGCACATCAGCAGCATACAGAGAAGGTCGATACACCGATGTATTCGAAGCGGCAAGAAGCAACCGCCTGAGACCAGATGATATGGTGGAATACAGAAAATCACTTGACAGGCTACGCGACATTCAACGAGGCATAGAATATGAGACCGAAAATGCCAGAAGAAAAGCATTGGCGGAAGGACATGCGGAAGGGCTTGCCCAAGGACTCGCGGAAGGACGTGCGGAAGGACGCGCGGAAGGACGTGCGGAAGGACGTGCGGAAGGACGTGCGGAAGGACGTGCGGAAGAAAAATTCGATATCGCCCGAAAAATGCTTGCCAGTGGCCTTACTGTCCAGATGATATCCGCATTCACAGGTCTATCTGAATCAGATATATCAAAACTCATGCAGTAAAGCGGCATTAATGATAAAGCCAGTCTGAAAAGCACTCATACTTAATGTCTGCAGTATAACTTAAACATGAAACTCAATAAACACATAACTGTCGTCATCTCTCTTGTGGCTTCCATTCCATCGTTCGCCCAGAAAGACACTTTCAATGAGATGGCAATAACACCGCAGGACCAACATAAACCGCTCATTATCTGGCAATGGATGGACGGGCTCGTAACCAAGGAGGGAATCACGCGCGACCTTGAAGCCTTCAAGGAGGCGGGGCTCGCCGGGATGCAGAACTTCCAGATAGGCGGTCCGCAGCAAATGCGTATCGGCAATCCGGAAAACGCAATCGGTAGCGAGAACTGGAAAAACCTTCTCAGATGGACTCTTGACGAATGCGAACGCCTCGGCCTGACTTTCGGCACACATAATTGCCCCGGATGGTCGTCGAGCGCATATCCTTCCGTCACGCCTGAACTCTCCATGCAGAAGCTCGTCTTTTCCGAGACCCCTATCATGAAAGGAAAGCGCAAACTTACCTTGCCGGTTCCGGAGACAGACCCCGCATGGAACTACTATGAGGATGTAGCCGTATTCGCCATACCCTCCGACTCCACCGCCACACTCAGCCAGATCGTAAACCTCACGGAATTCTTCGACCCGAAGACGGAAACACTCTCACTTCCCAAGAAGTTGAGACTTCCGGCCGACGCCTCCATCCTACGCATAGGACAGACCACCAACGGAAAGACCAACGAGGCACAGGCTCCGGAGACAGGACGCGGACTCGAATGCGACAAAATGAGCCGCAAGGCAGTGAAGGCATTCTGGGACGGCTATCCCTCCATGGTGATCGAGACAGCTGGCCGGCATGTCGGAAAGGCCTTCACCCATATCGAGATAGATAGTTATGAAGCCGGAGGGCAGACATGGAGTCCGGCTCTTCCGGAAGAATTCATGAATAGGAAAGGATATGACATCATGCCGTATCTTCCCTATATGGCCGGCAGACTTAAGGAAATAGACGGAGAAGAAAACACCAAGAGGTTTCTTAAAGACTGGGCTGACGCTGTGACCGACTGCGTGGCCGAGAACTATTACGGCTACATGACGCGGCTCGCCAATGAAGCCGGAGTCAAGATGATGATAGAGCCTTACGGAACGGGAGGCCAGAAACCATTCCGCATCATCGACTTCGAGAAAATCGTCAACGCAAGCGAAGGAGCGGACATAGCCACTGAATTCTGGCAGGACCCTCCGCGCTGGGGATGGAAAGACATTGTGGGGCATGAACGCTCAATGCGCAAGCTCGGCAAACCGCTTCTGATAGCTGAGGCCTTCACCTGCTGGCCCCTCAAGGCCTGGAGCGACAGCCCGGCCGATATAAAGAAGACGTGCGACAAGGCCTTCTGCTCAGGAGTCAACCGCATGATGCTTCATGCCGGGGCCGCTAATCCCTGGCCTGACGTAGAGCCAGGAATGTCATTCGGCATATGGGGCACCCAGTTCGTGCCGGGGCAGACATGGTGGAAAGCAGGAGGAGCAAAGGAACTCTTCGGATATATGACCCGCTGCCAGGCCCTGCTCCAGAAAGGCATCCCGGCTCCCGAACAGCTTCCGACGATGGATCAGTTTCTGACTTACCGACGCACCGACGGCGATACCGACATCATATTCCTCAGCAATCAGTCTGACTCCATATCCGCCGGCACTGTTCCGTTCGATCCGAAAGGAAGGAGCGTCGAAGTGTTTGATCCCTATTCTCAGGAAAAATATTCCATAGCATCAGGAAAGCCTCTTGAGATCGAGATCGAACCATTTGGATCACGCTTCCTTATAATACATCCGGGAAAAAGCCACTTGCCGCAGAAGCAGGAATGGAGCTCAACCGGAACTATCCCCATAGAAGGGACATGGACCATCTCTTTTCCGGAGATCGGCGAAGTGGACAGCGCCAGCCTCTTCTCCTGGCCTGAGTCTGACCGCCAGGACATAAAGTATTTCTCAGGCACGGCGAACTATGCCATTCCCTTCGACATCGAAAAAGAACAGATCAGGGAAGGAGAGCGGATGCTCCTGTCGCTTGGGGAAGTGAAGGATATGGCTTCAGTGAAAGTCAACGGAATACGGATGCCTCTCACATGGAAGGCCCCCTACGAGTGCGACATAACGGATGCGGTCAAGGCCGGAGAAAACCTTCTTGAAATCGAGGTGACGAATCTTTGGCCCAACAGAATGATAGGCGACGAACTCGAACCTGACGACCTCGAATGGAGCGAGCCACTGATATATGACTACGCTCCCGGGAAACCACGGGCAGGATGCTACCTGACATCCAACCCTGATTGGCTCCGCAACGGCACGGAGCGTCCGTCGAAAGGACGCAAGACGGTAGGATGCTTCAAGTTCTTCACAGCCGACTCTCCACTTCTCCCCTCCGGGCTCCTCGGACCCGTAGCCATCACGACACTTTCTCCCGACTCCGGACTATGAAGAAGCAAGACCAAACAACTTCGATAAAGCCGAGTCAATAACCCCATATTCAGCAGCGGGAAATATCCACAGGTGATATTTCCCGCTGTTATTTTAAACATTTTTAAACACTTGTTTATACTTATCCGTTATATTTTCAGAATCATATCCGACTACCTTAAGCCGCAAGATTACTTACCTTATCTAAACACTCCACCAATGAAAAACACGATACTTAGCCTTCTCCTTTTACTGTCGGCCTCTTCCGCGGCTTTCGCCCAGTCTGAAAAAGACTCGGTAAAGGTGCATTTCCGCGTATCCGACACCCGTATCGACAAGGACTTCAACGGCAACGGCGCTACCCTCGACTCCATATTCAGGAAACTTACAGCCGACTCCATGGCGTATGGTCCGACGCGTCGGCTCAGCGCAGTGAGGGTAACAGGAGCAGCTTCGCCAGAAGGATCGGTAGGCTTCAACAGATCCCTTTCGGAAAAAAGAGCTGAGGCCATCTTCGATGAATTCCGACATCGTGGACTTCTATCTGATTCCCTCGCATCATTCACCTTCGTAGGACGCGACTGGAAAGGACTGCAGGCAGAAGTGGAAGCCGATCCGAATGTACCCTACCGTTCGGAAGTGCTGTCTCTTCTTGAGCGCATCAACGGCTCAAAACCGCCTGAGCATCCGCTTGCCGAGCTCAAGGCCGTGCATGGCGGTGAATCCTACAGATACCTGCTTGCAAGATTGTTTCCCGAACTCCGCGCGTCAAGGCTTACGGTGGAATACGAGCGACTCTTTCCCGCCATCAGGATTCCTGACCTTCCACTCTCCTCTCCGAATCTGACCGCTACCCCTCATGGCCATCTGCTACCGATGCCGATAGCCTTAGGAGAAGTCAAGCAATGCAGCCCATTCTATATTGGCTTAAAGACCAATATGCTCTACGATGCCCTGCTTCTCCCCAACATCGGAGCGGAATTCTACGTAGGGAAAAACATTTCGCTGACAGCCGACTGGATGTATGGCTGGTGGGACCGCGACCGCACCCACTACTACTGGCGGGCCTATGGCGGCAGCGTCGGCGCCCGCTGGTGGTTTGGCAAAGCAGCCCATGAGAAGCCACTAACCGGCCACCACCTCGGTCTCTTCGCCGGAGTCATCACCTATGATTTCGAACTCGGTAAAGGGGGCATAATGGGTGGACTGCCCCGACGTACGCTTTGGGACAGATGCAACTTCATCTCCGGAATAGAATACGGCTACTCCCTCCCCGTGGCGCGCCGCCTTAACATCGACTTCTCATTGGCTATCGGCTATATGGGAGGGAAATACCTTAAATATGAACCTAAATACGGTTTCTACATATGGCAGTCAACCCACAGGCTGCGCTGGGTGGGTCCCACCAAGGCCGAGATATCCCTCGTATGGCTCATTGGCTGCGACAACTACAACCGAAGGAAAGGAGGATCCAGATGACAATCTCCACATCCGTTACAAAAAAACATGGCATGGGCATACTCATAGGAGCCGCAACCCTGCTGCTCCTACCTTCATGCCACCATAAAGACCTCTATATGGAAGAGGAGATGACATCGCAGCTGCAGGTGGTGTTTGACTGGAGCAACGCTCCGGAGGCCGATCCGCAGTCGATGGCCCTCTATCTCTATGAGGAAGACGGCCACAATCCGATGCGGTTTATATTTTCGAATAAAACCGGCGGTCTGATAAAAGCGCCTTTCGGAATGCATCATGCCATCTGCCTGAACGCCGACAATACCGACTGGGCACGCCTGCGCAACCATGAAAACATCGAAACCCTTGAGATTCTGACCCAAGACGCCTCTGAGATAGGCACAAGAGATGACTCTTCATCCTCCATACCCCGCCCGGAAGGAACTGAAAACGAACGTATCGCCGCCACTCCCGGCATGATGTGGGGAAGCCGCACCAACAGCATCTCCATCACTCCACATGAAGGGATGCAGACCATCACAATGTATCCACAGGAGGCGGTATGCCACTATACTGTAGATGTATACGATGTCAGCAACCTTGAGGATGTAGAGTCTTCGGCTGTAGACGCCACCCTCTCCGGCATGGCGGAGGGCTACAGCCACGGTCAGCAGTCGGCTACAGACAACACAGCCACAATGAAATTCGACCTTACAGGCAATGCCGCCCAACGTAATCTTCACGGAGAATTCCTGACATTCGGAGAGTGTCCTACAACAGTAGCGAAGCATTACCTCACACTATATATGGTATTGACCGACGGGAGCAAGTGGTATCACTCATTCGACGTCACGGATCAGGTGAGCAATGCTCCCGACCCCACCCACGTCCACATCATAGTAAGGGGCATCGACCTTCCCGAGCCTCCCAAAGAAGGCAACGCCGGACTCAAGACCGACGTCAATGAATGGCAACCGATCAACATCGGACTCCAGATGTAGGGAAAAAAACTGAAATCCCAACAAACAATACCCTTATCCCATTCGTTTTAATATTAAACAGATACACTCAACGGCAATCAGAAACCGGACATCATATTCAGCTTCTTTGTCTTGACTGCAGAAAAAAACTGAAAAACACACTATATTATGAAAAAGACACCTCTATTTCTTTTGGCATTGAGCGCAGTAGCTCTTGCCTCATGTTCGGAAGACGAACCTGTCAGCACGCGTCAGGCTTCCAACGAAGCCATCTCGTTCCGCTCGGCGATGGGAACCCGTGCTACAGAAACCACCAATGCCAACCTCGACAAGATCTACGTGACGGCATTCGCCGGACTCGACAGTCTCGGAAAGAGCTCCGACTTCAAGACCACTCCTTATTTCGAGAATGCGGAATTCGATAAGGGAAGCGATTCCTTCTTCACGGCGGCCCTCGGTAAAAAATACGACTGGCTGGCGCCAAAGCAGATATTGAAGTTCTATTCCTATTCCCCCTCGCAGGATGAGCTCGGAGCCGATATCCTTCCCAATGAAGACGAAGCCGGAGTAAAGCTGACGGGATTCACCGTAGCCGACCAAATCGCCGACCAGGTGGATTTCGTCACTGCAACCGCACATGGAAACCGACACGACAATGAAACTTCCGGAGTGGAGCTGACCTTCGACCACCGTCTTGCCCAGATCGAGATCCGCGCAAAATCGGAAAGCGACACATATACGTATAAGGTGGCCGGCGCGCGTATCGGCAGGGCCCAGTATATGGGTGATTTTGATTTCAACACCAACACCTGGACACTCGACTTATGGCACGACACCAATCCAGGCTACGACACATCATGCGACACCACCGTGCTGACGGCCACTCCGGTATCACTCATGGGCTCAGCCGGCAACGCTATGCTGCTGCCGCAGACCCTGACGGAATGGAATGCCGAAGGAGACCCTGACAACTCTGCAAGGGGTGCATACCTCAGCGTTCTGGTGCGCATTACCCGTACAGACAACGGCTATCAGATCTTCCCGTTCACCGACAAGGGTGATAAACGCGAATTCGCATGGGCTTCAATTCCAATCTCAGGAACCTGGGAACAGGGTAAGAAATACATCTATACGCTCGACTTCACCAAGGGTGCCGGCCACACCGATCCTGATGATCCTCACGGCGGCGGCGAAAAGATCATAGGCGACCCCATCAAGTTCACGGTTCAGGTCAACGACTGGACCGATGCGAACTCCGACAAGACCTACGACATGAACTCCACAATCAAGCAGGACTAATAGAAACCTCTGAATTATCAGTAGAAAAGCCACATCGTCGGATGTGGCTTTTTTCATGTCCTTACTGCAATCGTCACCCTATATGTCCCTATTGTAATTATCACTACGTGAGCGCTATGGCCGTGAGCTGGCGGCCTGCTCTGTCTCCATCGCGGCGGTAGCTGTGCAGATGCCCGGAGCTGTAGGTGCATTCATCTGCAAAACAGATATTTCCCGGCCTTACTCCCCTGCGCATCAGCCGTTCCGCGTTCACTCCCTGAAGATCTATGTGGGGTTTCCCGTCGGTTCCCTCAGGCCAGCTTACGTAGTCGCCGAATCCGGCATCTACAAACCTATCGCCCAACTCTCTATCCACTTCATACACTTCCTTGCTGATACACGGACCGAACACGGCTGTCGTCTGCGAAAGGTCTGCTCCATGCCTCTCCATCACGTCGAGGGTATTGTCGACAATGCCGCCCAATGTCCCCTTCCATCCTGCATGCACAGCACCGACTGCACGGATGTCTGGAGCATACAGCAGAATCGGAACGCAGTCGGCAGTGACCACACCTATAGGCGTATCCTTAAGGAATGTGACAAGGGCATCGGTGTCGCGGAATATCTGTCGGGGCTTCTCCACTATGCCTACATTCAGGGAATGGGTCTGCTCGGGAATGTTTGCCCACAGCTTCAGGAAACTCCTGTCGCCTTCAGCGGTATGACCGTCCTTGGCCTCCGGCACGATGCAGAAGCATTCTATGTCTGACGATAGTAAAAGCACTTCTTTTGTAAAGCTTCTCATGTCTGTTATCTGTTTATGGCCCTCCCCCTTCCGTATGGACAGAGAGGGATATGCCGTTGGGGTTTCGATATCTCCTTAAGTGCAAAGTTAATGATTAATGTGGTAATATGCAAAAAAAGCCGACACTCTTTCGAGTGCCGACCTATCATTTTCTTGATAATCTCAAATTAGATGTAGTTGCTCCATGCGCCGAGGATCTGGTGGAGTTCCGGGCTTGCCTGAGTACGGAAGTCGGTCAGCATCATGTCGCCGGATACGTTTACGAAGCGAAGAATCGAGTCGAAGGAAACGTCGAGGGTAACGAGCTGCGGGTTCTGAGCCAGGTTGACTCTCTGGAGCTGGTTGAAGTTGCTCAGCATGACAGTGGAGAGGTTGTTGTACTGGAGGTCAACGAATGCGAGGTTCTGGCAGTTTTCAACAGAGAACTGAGTCAGAGAGTTGTAGGGGAGCCAGAGGTCGCTCAGCATAGGACATCCGCTGATGCCGAAGCTTGTCATGTGGTTGTCGCTTGCAAGCAGAGTAAAGAGAGCGGGAAGATTCTGAAGGTAGAGCTTAGAGATCTTGTTGTCGCTGATATTGAGGTTCTGGAGTGAAGTCAGACCTGAGAGTGATACCTGCTCCAGTTCATTGTAGCTTGCATAGAGGTGCTTGAGGGCGGTGCAGTTGGTCACTACGAGCTGTTCCAGACGGTTGCTCATTACGTTGAGGGTCTCAAGATTTGCCGAGTTGGCTACGTCAAGCGCAACGAGGAAGTTGCTTGAAACGTTGAAGTTCTTCAGCAAAGGCACTCCGCTGAGGTCAACCTCTGAGAGGCGGTTGCGGTAAAGCTTCAGGGTCTGAAGCGACGGACACTTCTGAGCGGAGAACTCCTTGAGCTGGTTGCGACCTGCGTTCACCTCCACGAGGTTCGGGCAGTTGTCTACGATGAGGCTTGTCAGCTGGTTGTCTGTAACGTCTACCTTAGTAAGGTTGGGGAAGTTGCTGAGGTCGAGTGTGCCCTGGAGTTTCTTGCCTTTGAGGTCGATTTCAGTCACGCTGCCGTTTTCCATCTTGATGCCGGCCACGTTTGAAAGGCTGCTGCCGTTGAGAGTGATCGACTGTGCATTCTGAGTCACGAATGACTGAAGAGACTGCATTGCTTTCTTTTCTACTTTTGACTGAGCGAAAGCGCTACCGCTAAGTGTAAGTGCTGCGGCGAGCATGAGAAGTGTTTTTTTCATAACTTTAGGATTTTTAGTGTTTTTGTTCATTTTTCATTGGTTTAGACCCTACCCCATGTGGGGCGGTGTAGTGAAATCGTTTGGTGCCTGCCAGTGCTTTTTCTTTGCTTCAGCACCCGTCTCCCTCGCGGCTTCATACTTAAAACGCTTAGGAGTTTTATTGGTTTAATAATTTACAATTTTTTTTTAATTTTTCTAAAAATGAACTCTACACCTCTTATATATGTTATAAAGGTATCAAATCAACGGGCTATGGTCAAGGACCTAATCATATGGAAGTCATGACCATCCCGAGCGTTTGATAGAGATTCTTATTTAATACTTAATATTCCTCCTCTAAAAAGCACGTTATTGATTATGATTACATTCCTGAAAATCTTACTCGTAGTAGTTCTTCTCATCGCCATGGTCATGGTGCTTCTGATGATCGGTCATATGGCTCATCCGGAGGATTCATCCACCAAGGAAGACCGCGACCGTCTTCTCCATGACGTCGAGCACCGCGAACGGGTAATTACATCCGACAGTATATTCCATCAGTTCTTTGCCCGTCCGCAACGCCGCTCATCAAAGAGATGAGCGACGTTTTTGTATTTATACCCGGTCAGTGGAAATCCTTAATGATATCTTCCGGATTCTCTTCTTCCAGTTCTGTATCTTCCATGTTTAGGATGATATTGCCTGGTTTTAATTTATTGACCTCACCATCGATATTAAGTTTCAAAACCTTCTGCTTCTTGGCTGTCACAGTGATTGGATAATTAAATTCTTCTGTAACATCATTCCCTTTATCCCAAATAAACATGAGACGAAAGTCCTTCGTTGATTTTTTAAGATCATTGAGAGAATATACCCCTTCCCATGTCTTTGTTTCCTCTGAATCCATACTCAAATTAATATCTGAAGGAAATTGAAGAAAATATTGTGGATCCGTATCAGCTTTATGATTTGCATTGTCAGTATTGTCAATTACTTTGACACTTGTCCCTGCGGGAATACTTTCCACGAGAAATTTTATGCCGAAACATTTATAGCCCATAGATATTTCAATCGAATCTCTTACTGAGGGATCAAAAGACTCAACTGATCCATAGAACCTTTTTACACGTGGATACTGCATTGCTCGACTCATTCCTAAGGCTGTAATATATGCAGTTCCAGATGACAATTGACCTAAATATGTGGTTTCATCCCCGATGATCGCCGTAGAAGCGTACTTGAAACCTTCATTAAAAAGATTTTTCGGACTGCCTTTGAAACCTGATGAGGTGGCATCTCGTCGCTCGAATGGTTCTCCATATTCATCTGCTTTAAGAACAAGCCTATCTTCCTGTTCTATCAAAATCGTAGCTTCAAATCGATATTCATAACCGGTAAGCACATTTAAGCTTATTCCATCCTTATCATTGAATAAGCCATATGCATATACCTCCTCCTTTACGTCTTTCTGATCTTTTTTTGTACGGTATACATTTATACCAACATATGTATTTCCATCCTCAGCCCTCAGCAGGGGCTCTTCCGATTCAGAGACGTAGTCGCCACCAAACTGCAAGCGGATAGTCTTCATCACAGGTTTGTCCTTGACCTTCTGGTGGCGGTAGTTGCCTTCATCTTCCGGATTCAAGTCGCCTCCGCAGGAGGCAAACCCGCCAAGCAAGAGAAGCAGCATTGTGCTACCGATTAGTTTTTTCATGATACTATATTTTAAAGTTGGGTTATATACTTAGCGTCTTGACGCTTCCTTAGTCTTAAAGCCTCTGCAGACTTCGGATGGCTTCATTGATATCCGGAGCTCCGAATACGTAGCTCCCTGCTACCAGGATATCCGCTCCCGCCTCAGCTAACTCCGATCCGGTCTTGGCATTGACTCCTCCGTCCAATTCAATCATGGCCTTCGAGCCGCTCGCATCCCTCAGAGCCTTAAGCCTCCTGACCTTCTCAAGGGTATGCCGGATAAACGGCTGCCCTCCGAAGCCGGGCTCCACCGACATTATCAGCACCAGGTCTACGTCCTGAATTATATCGGTCAGTGTCTCAACCGGAGTGGCGGGATTAAGGGTGACGCCCGCGAGCATCCCGGCCTCATGGATATGCTGCACCGTGCTGTAGAGATGCAGGCACGCTTCCTGATGCACATTCATTATCCTTGCTCCGAGGTCGCGGACATGTCCGATCCATTTCTCAGGCTCTACCGTCATCATATGCACGTCGAGCGGTTTGCGGCATACCTTAGCCACTCCCTGAAGCACCGGGAAGCCAAAAGAGATGTTGGGCACGAACACTCCGTCCATCACATCGAGATGAAGGTAATCGGCCTCTGAGGCGTTGATCTTTTCTATTTCCCTGCCGAGGTTGAGGAAATCGGCTGCAAGGAGCGACGGTGATATCTTCATGCTTGCTTATCCTTTCTTTTATTATGCTTTGGAGCTGTCGTAGTTTTTCTTTCTGAATGCATTGTAGAGGATATAGAGGATGCAGATCGCGAAGAGGGCGTAGCCGGCATAAGTAAGGTAGCCGTTGTATTGCTCCACCTTTTCGAAAAGGTCTTCAGGCTTTACGTGGAGCGAAAGCCAGTAGCCCAGTCCGGCAAGAATGGCGTTCCATACGAGGGCACCCAAAGCCGTGAAGAGGGCGAACACTCCGATGTTCATTCTGGAGAGTCCGGCCGGAATGGAGATGAGCTGCCGGATAGCCGGTATCAGACGCCCTACGAATGTGGAGACGGCTCCATGCTTGTCGAAATACGCCTCAGCCTTGTCTACCTTTTGCCGGTCGATCAGACACGCATGCCCGAACTTGCTGTCGGCGAAGGCATAGACTATGGGGCGACCTACCCAGAGGGCAAGGAAATAGTTGATGAAGGCTCCGCATACGGCGCCCAAAGTGGCCATGACCACTACCATGAAAATGTTCATGTCCCCTCCGGCTCCGGTATTGGTACACGCCAGATATGCCGCAGGAGGCACCACCACTTCACTCGGGAAGGGCACGAAACTGCTCTCGATGGTCATGAAGAGAAACACGAAGAGATAGTTGGCGTTTTCCACAAACCACTGGAAAAACTGAGAAGCGTCGAAAATGCTTGCAAGTATCATGTCTTTGTATTGTCTTTTTTTATTTTATTTGTTGTCGATTGCCGGAATCCCGACCGAAATGCAAATATAGCTAATATATTCCGTTCCCGCAATAAAGAAGGGATATTTTTATGCCTGGCGCATCAAATCAGCGATGCGGCCGATAAATTCTCCGTCATCCATGTCATACGGAAGCCAATGTATCGGTATGCCCCGCTTTTCCATACCCCTCCACCAGGTCATCTGCCTTTTGGCAAACTGATGGATGGCTATCTCAAGCTGTCGCCTCATGTCATCATAGGAAAGCCGACCTATGGCGTGGAGTGTAACGTATTTGTATTCCAGTCCGTAATAGATGAGGTCGTCGGGGTTGACGCCGCCTGCGATCAGGCCCTTTATCTCATCTATCATTCCCTCTTCGAGCCTTGCGTCGAGTCTTCTTGAGATCTTGTCCCTCCTTGCGTCGCGCGGGATGTCGAGTCCCACCACGATGCTTCGGAGCGGAGTCGCTGTCGCCCTGTCGGCGGATTGCGCCGCCTCGGGATGCTCGGCATAGTATTGCTGAATCTCTATGGCGCGGAGCGCGCGGTCGCGTGTATCGACATCCGTAGTGTTGTGAAGGGTCTTATAGCCACGCAGTATTTCCGTCAGCTCTTCGAGGCTTTTGCCGGATAGCGACTGGCGGAGAGGTTCGTTGCGCTCCACTTCAGGCATGACGAGCCCTGAAAGCGCCGCCTCGACATACATCCCCGTGCCTCCGCAGAGCACCGGGAGCTTGCCCCTCGCCTCAATGTCGGCCCTCGCCACACGGAAGTCGGAAAGAAAGCGATGGAGGTTGTATTTGTCGCCGGGCTCGGCTATGTCTATCAGATGATGCCTTACGGCTCCATACTCGCCGATATCCTTACCGGTGCCGATATCCATACCGCGGTAGACCTGACGGCTGTCGCCGCTGATGATCTCACCGTCGAAAGCGGAAGCTATCTGCACGGCCCTGCGCGTCTTGCCGCACGCCGTTGGGCCTACCACTGCCAGTGTCTGAATTCGCGACTGCATGCCTTTCCTTTTATTTGCGCACCGTGCTGCCGCTTCTTTTTCCGCCGGCCTCACGGAGGAATTTCTTCAGTCTGAAAAATTTTGTATCGCTGTTGAAGTGCGCGATGCGAATCCACTTGTCGTCCTGGAAGTCAAGCTTGCTCTTCCTTATGTCGGCAAACGTGATATGGCTTTGATAGGAGCGTATCTTGTTCTTCCGGTAGCCATCCTCGTCGTAGGTCCTTTCGGCCAGCATTATCGTAGAGAGGCGGATAAGGTCGCTGAGTGCGTTGGTAGCGAACTTCAGCGGAGTCTCATTGTAGATCTTCTTTACATCGTCGAAATGCATCCATTCCCCTTCCCCACCCATATCGGGATAGTCCTTTATGTCGCCGTCAAGGAAATAGAAGTAGCGGAGCAGGGAATGCTTGTCCACTCCCGCGAGATGTCGGCCAAAGAAAAACTTCAGTTCTCCCCCCTTAGTCTTGGTCATCTGCTCCACGATGATCCTCGCCTCGCTGGTAGGAACGCCGTTGACCGTCTTCTTCGTAATGAAGGGGGTGTCCAATACGTCGGCGGTCTGATTGAGCCTGTCGAAAGCGTGGCGGTTCATATAGACGTATTCTCCGCAGATGACGTAGTAGCGGAGATACGTACGTGCCGTGATGTCGCGAAGCTCCTCGGGAGTGATGATCTCATTATGCTCGTAAAGGTCGAGGTAAAGGTTGTAGTAGCGGATCATGAAGAAGATCTCGTCGAGGATCACAGTGATGACTACTATCCATACGAACACATACCAGTCTCTTGCGTTGCGGTTGACATTGACATATGAGAAAAGGTAATACGACCATATGATAGCCGTCAGCACGGCGAAGACCAAGGCGAGGTTTCTCAGCTGTATGTCCATCTCCTTTCCGGTGACGACTCCGTAATATCCGCGCTCCTTAATATTGCCGTATTCCATACGGAAGCTTCTATAGGAAGGCATGCTGTTGCGGAAGAAGATGGCAAACAGCGTGACGCAAAGGCCAGTAGGAAGCAGGATAAGGGAAGGCAGATAGGGATCGTTGAAGAAGATCACCTCGTTGGGAAACCGGTAGAGCCCAAGCGACTCCACCACCACGAGCAGTATGCTGACAAACGTGTAGCATACGAGCGTATAGAGCATAGTCTCCACCACCACCATGCATCCCCTCTCTCCGGAGACACTGTTGTTCCAAAGCATAGTGTAAAGTATGGCGCTCAGCACCAGCGAAACGATCGGCGCCATGTAGTATGGCACCATATGCGAGCCACACATCACCAGTCCTATGCAGAGCAGCGATATGGCGAGGTTTCGCCATAGGTAGTAGAGCTGCATGCTGTTGATCTTTCTTAAGTCTTCCATATCTGTCTTAGGTCAGTTGTCAATGTTCTTTATCTTTGCCGGCAGCGCCGGTCTCATTTCAGATTGGTATCGAGGAAGTCGACCACCTTTCTGTAGAGCTGCGTGCGTGCGTTGCAGGTGCGCAGCGAGTGGTCCATTCCGGTGAATACCATCATGTCGAAAAGATGCCCTTCATAGCTAAGCTTGGAGGTATACTTCAATGTATTGTAGAAATGCACGTTGTCGTCGCTCGAGCCGCTCATGATCAGGAGGCGCCCCTTGAGGCGGTGGCTTCTTGCGATGGCCGACGATTCGGCATATCCGGCCTCGTTCTGGCCCGGAGTGCGCATGAAGCGTTCGGTGTAAATGCTGTCATACCATTTCCAGTCAGTGACGGCGGCCATGGCCACTCCGCACTTGAAGGGAGTGTTGTCGGCCGTCATTTCCATAAGGGTCATGTAGCCGCCGTAGCTCCATCCGAAGAGCGACATCCTGTCGGCATCCACATAGGGAAGCCTTGCGATGGCATTCGCGCCCGCAATCTGGTCGATGGTCTCGTATCGTCCAAGGTGCATGTAGACGCTATGCTGCCATTCCGCGCTGCGTCCGCCCGTGCCTCGCCCGTCTACGCAAGCCACCACATAGCCCGACTGGGCGATATAGTTGAGTCCGTCGAGATGCCATTTGTTGGTCACCTGCTGTGAGCCCGGGCCGTTGTACTGATACATCATCAACGGATACTTCTTCGCGTCAGAGAAGCCTGAAGGCTTCATTATCATGGCGTCCATGTCGGCGCCCTCGTCGTTCTTCACGGTGGTGAGCTCAAACTTCGGGGCTACGGCATACTTTGCGGCGTAGGCGGAGTTCATCTCAAGTTCGGCCACTTTCCGGCCTCCCGCGCTCCACACAGTATACTGAGGAGGGGTATTGAGGTCGCTCCAGTTCCTTACGTAGTAGCTCATGTCGCTGCTGAAAGAGCATGATTCCCAGCCCGGAGTGTCGTGAAGAAGCTTCATCACTCCCTTGGCGTCGACGGATGCGACATTGCGGTTGACCGCGCCGAGCTTGGTGGTCTGCGCGAAGTAGGTTCCGGCAGCCGACTTGCCGTAGTAGGCCGTCACGTTGAAGTCGCCCGAAGTGATCTGGCGCAGCTGGCGTCCGTTGTAGCCGTATTCATAGAGATGCGTCCATCCGCTGCGGTCGGAAGCCATTATGAAGGAGTCCTTGCCGTAGCTTACCATCTGATAGACATCGTTGTCGATCCATGCCTTGCTCTGCTCGGAATAGACCTGCGTGGCCACGGTCGACGAGGGGTTGACGCTATATACCCTGAGGTCGTTCTGGTCGCGGTTGAGCTTCATGACCATCAGGCGTTCCCCTTTTCCGTCAAACCGGATGTCGGGCACGTAATCATCCTTGCCGAGCTGCAGGTCCATCTCCTTGGTGACCCTGGAATTTAGATCGTAGGCATGCACCGAGACCCTTGAGTTCGGATAGCCCGGAAGAGGATACTTATAGGTGAACGATTGCGGATACGGATCGCCGAGCGGATCCTTGTCGCAGTAGGAGCGATAGTCGTCGAAGCTATATGCAGGCACGTCTTCCTCGTTCCATTTCACGAAGCAGAGCGTCTGGTCGTCGCCGCTCCAGCAAAGCGTGCACTGCACTCCGAATTCCTCTTCGTATACCCAGTCGGGAGCGCCGTTGGTGATCTTGTTGAGGGCTCCGTCGGTGGTCACCGCTATGTCGGTTCGGTAGTCGAGGTTGGAGATGAAGACGTTGTTGTCCCTTACGTATGCCACACGCAACCCGTCGTGAGACATCGTAGCCCCCCTCTGAGGGCCCTTTTCCGATACGCGCTGCATGGTGCTCCGCATGGTGTCGTAGACGTAGTATTCAGCCGTGAAGCTATAGCGCCAGATGCCCTTCACGTCGTTCCACAGCAGTATCTTGCGTCCGTTTTCCGACACGTGGTAGCCGCTGAAGGAATCGATCTTGAGCTCGCCCTTCACGGCGTCGAGATCGAAGAGCGTTCCGGTCTTCTTTCCCGTCTCGTAACTGTATATGTCGATCTTCCGGCCGTCTTTGCTGACCATGCTGTAGGTCTTTCCGTCGGCCAGGGGACGCATCTCCCCTATCCCGGCGGGCGCTGATATCTTTATGTCGCAGTAGTCTTCGGCATTGAGCTGTCCGGCAGCCGAAGCGGCCACGGCCATTCCGCCCAAGGCGGCCAACATGAGAGCTTTCTTCTTCATTTCCAATCTCTATCAAAAAGATTCATGGCCGTCTGCGGCCATGAATACCCGGTGTTATGTCATCAATCTGTCTCTTCAATCAATATGAGCGTGCGAAGATCACCCTGCGCGCCGAGGGTTTGCCGGTCACCATGCATACTCCCGGAGTGGTGTCGCCATCGAAAGGTATGCAGCGTATTGTGGCCTTGGTCTCTTCTTTGATCTTCTCCTCGGTCTCGGGAGTGCCGTCCCAGTGGGCAAGGATGAAGCCGCCGTTCTCGATCTTCTCCTTGAATTCCTCATAGGTGTCGGCGGTTGTGGTCATCTCCTCGCGGTATTTACGCGCCTTCTCGAGAAGGTTTTTCTGGATGTCCTCAAGCAGCCCGGCCACAGTCTCTTCGATTCCTTCAAGAGGCAGGGTCTCTTTCTCGAGAGTGTCGCGGCGCATCACCTCCACAGTGCCGTTCTCAAGGTCGCGGGCTCCGAGTGCAAGCCTTACGGGCACTCCCTTCACCTCATAATCGGCGAATTTGAAGCCGGGGCGCTTGTTGTCGGCATCGTCATACTTGACGCTTATGCCCTTCGCGCGAAGATTCTTCACGATTGAGTCTACCCTCTCCGAGATCTTGGCCAGACCCTCGGCATCCTTGTAGATGGGCACTATCACCACCTGGATCGGAGCGAGATGCGGAGGAAGCACAAGGCCGTTGTCGTCGGAATGCGTCATGATGAGCGCGCCCATGAGGCGGGTCGATACGCCCCAGGAAGTAGCCCATACGTATTCAGGCTTGTTCTCCTTGTTGATGTAGGTCACATCGAAGGCCTTTGCGAAATTCTGGCCCAGGAAGTGGCTTGTGCCGCTCTGGAGTGCCTTGCCGTCCTGCATCATGGCCTCGATGGTGTAGGTATCCACTGCTCCGGCGAAGCGCTCGTTGGGCGACTTGACGCCCTTGATCACCGGCACGGCCATGTAGTTTTCAGCGAAGTCGGCATACACCTCGAGCATCTTCCTCGCTTCGGCCTCGGCCTCCTCGCGGGTGGCGTGGGCGGTATGGCCTTCCTGCCAGAGGAACTCTGCGGTGCGCAGAAACATCCTGGTCCTCATCTCCCAGCGCATTACGTTGGCCCACTGGTTGACGAGGATGGGGAGGTCGCGGTAGGAATGGATCCAGTTCTTATAGGTGTTCCAGATGATGGTCTCCGAAGTAGGACGTATGATGAGTTCCTCTTCGAGTTTCGCTTCCGGATCCACCACTACTCCATTGCCGTCGGGATCGTTCTTGAGGCGGTAGTGGGTCACTACGGCACACTCCTTTGCGAAACCCTCTACGTGCTCCGCTTCGCGGCAGAGGAATGATTTCGGGATAAGGAGCGGGAAATATGCGTTCTGATGGCCGGTGGCCTTAAACATGTCGTCGAGCGTACGCTGCATCTTCTCCCAGATGGCGTAGCCGTAGGGCTTGATGACCATGCAGCCCCTCACTGCGGACTGCTCCGCGAGGTCGGCCTTGACTACGAGTTCGTTATACCACTGGGAATAATTGTCAGATCTTTTTGTGAAATTCTTCAGTTCTTTTGCCATGACAGTGCAGATATTATGTGTGTTCCTTCTAAGGATTTTCTTTTAGTCTAATTGATAATTGCCGGCTCCGCCAGCGCGTCAACGCAGCCTGTCGGCTGCGCGGAGCTTCTTCTGGTCGGAAGAGATGAGGCGGAAGGCCATGATGTCGGCGATAAGGGCTATGGCGGGAGCGCAGACGAAGGTGCTCCAACCTACGGTGGCCGAGAAGTCGGATGCGAATCCGGATGCCGTGAAGGCCGCGATCACTCCGGCTACGGCGGCGAAAAGCCCGGATACGAGGGCCACTTTCTTCTGCAGCGGCATATTGCGGAAGCAGAAGATGTCGATCAGCGGAAGGATCGCCGAAAGAAGCGAAACCACGAAGAGCACTATGGTGCTTATGCCTGTAGCCTCGCCCTCAGCTGTCGCTATTCCCTCGCGTGCGATGCCGAGTGCAGTCACGTTGAAAGTATAGTCTGCCGTCTGGATCTGTCCAAGCGAGCAGAAAGAGAAAATTCCCATCATGACTCCTGCTATCAGAAGCATGACGCTCTGCCATCTCTGTATTACCATATAGTTTCTATGTTTTCTGATATTTGTTTATGTATTATGATGCATCGGTGGCGATGTCCGGCGCGCCGCATCCGGCATCGCCCCCCTAACAAATTGCAAAATTAATAAAAATTGTGGAGTTTTCCACGTAATTTGGCATTTAATTTGTTCTTCTTTATGTGGGGGACGTTTTTTCACCCCCGTTTTGCCCGAAATTATTAAGAAAAATGAAAGAAAAGACCAAATACTCTCTTCCTGAGCAAGCCGGAAAACTCCTTGAGGCCGGCCGCTACAAGGATTGCTTCACTCTTCTGCGGCGCCGCCTGACGGAAGTGCCGCTGCCCGGTGCGCTCCAGCGGGTGGCGCAGGCGGAAAGCACCTACCGCTATATGCTCGAATACTTCTCGCGTGGCCTTGCCGACCCGGGTCGCGGAGCCATGCTCGCGTCGCTGCGCACGGATATGCTCGACATAGCCCAGAAAATCGACAAGGAGATGTCGGCTACAGATTCTCCCGAGCTGTATTTCTCCACTCTGCGCATGAGCAGGCTCCGCCCCGCCTCTCTGCCAGACGTCATCGAGAAGACGGTGCAGCTGAAGGCCATGGCCGACCTGGCCCTTAGCTCCGGCCAGTATCCCGACTCCGTCATGGCCGGCATAGAAGAGGAAGAGGAGAGGATATTCAATGTGCTCTGGACAGCCGATGCCCTGCGTCCCGAGGATTACAAGGCAGTGGAGACGGCCACGCTCAACGGCTCGCTGCCTTTCACATCCGCCTCCCTGGCCATAGCGGCCGCCGGCCTTTCGCTCATGCGATATTATTCGCGCGATGCGTTGCTGATGCTCATATCGCTTGCAAAGGCCGACGACATACGTATCTCCGCGCGAGCGCTCTCCACTCTCATCCTGTCGCTGAGCAGATGGCCGCAGACGGCCAGCGACGATGCCAGGCTCCTGGAGGCGCTTCAGACGCTTACCGACATCGAAGGAATGCCAAAGCGCATCCGCAATGTGGTGAAGACAGCGGTACGCACGCGCGACACCGACCGCGTCTCACGCAAGATGCAGCGCGAGGTGATTCCCGGCCTTATGCAGTTTGGCCCCGACATCATAAAGCGGCTTAAGCAGACATCCGAGGAGTCGTCGTTTTCCGATCTTGAGGCCAACCCCGAATGGGAGGAACTCCTGCGTGAATCGGGTCTGGAAGACAAGCTCCGCGAATTGACGGAGATGCAGTCTGACGGAGCCGACGTGATGATGGTGGCTTTCTCCAACCTGAAGGGCTATCCCTTCTTCCGTCAGGTACGCAACTGGCTGCTTCCCTTCACCGTGCAGCATCCGATGCTTCGCCCCCTGCAGACCATCGACGACGACGGAGTCTCGGCAATGCTCGAGATGAGCGGCCTGATGTGCGACTCCGACAAGTATTCCTTCGCCTTCTCCCTTGCCGCCATGCCTGCGGCCCAACGGTCGATGATGCTCTCGCAGATGCATGCGCAGACCGAGCAGATGAAGGAGCAGATCGCCGACCTCAAGGCCCTTAAGGCCGGCACCGAGTATGAAGACGAACTGACCCGATATTTCCGCGACCTCTATAGATTCCATAAGCTGTTTCCGAAACGTGGGGAGTTCTTCGATCCCTTCGCAGGGCCGCTCGACTTCACGTCCATCCCGGTGGTGGCGGAGGTGATGGAGTCGGCCGACGAAGTGTCGGCTATTGCTGAGTTTTACTTCAAGCGCGGCTACTACGCCGAGGCGTTGCCGCTGCTGCAGACCATATCGCGTTCTTCAGCCGCCTCTCCCCACGTCTGGGAGAAGATCGGATTCTGCCTCGAAAAAGCGCCAAACGGCAATCAGGAGGCCATCGAGGCCTACATGAAAGCCCAGCTTTTCAATCCCGAAAGCCGCTGGATAGCCCGCCGCCTCGGGATATGCTATCGCCGCGAGGGCGACTACCGCAACGCGCTGGAATACCTCGAGATGTCGCGTCCTGCCGACGGAGCCTTCGACCGCACTCTCTCGCTGCTCATCGCCGACACCCTGATGGAGGCCGGCAGATGGGACGATGCGCTCCGCGAGCTCTACAGGGTAGACTACGAGACTCCCGACGATCCGGAAGTAGTCCGCAGGATGGCCAGATGCGCCTTCCGCTCCTCCGACCTTGAGAAGGGAGAGCAGTTGATAAAGAGGATTCCAAACATCAACCTCGCCGAAGACGACTACCGCCTCATGGGCCACATCGCTTTCCTGCGCAAAGACATGAAGGAAGCTGCGCGCCTCTACCGCCTCACTGTGCGCCCCAACGATGAGAAGCGCCTATGGAAGGCGCAGATCCTCTCCGATCTCGATATCCTCCTTGCCCTCGGCGCATCGCGCACCGACCTTCTCCTCCTGCTTGAATCCCTATCCTACTCTATGGAATAGCGGCCACGCTGGAAGACAGCACATAAAGAAAAACCGGAATTCCTCCACAAAAGGTATTCCGGTTTTTTCATTATGCTTTTCTATAAATGCCTTTTATTATGCTTTCGCCAGCTTGTTGATTTCAGTGCGTATGGATATTACGGCGTCCTGCACATCCTTCGCGTATTTTATCCTGTCCTGCACGGCCGAGATGCCATGGAGCACTGTGGCGTGGCGCCTGTTGAGCTTCGCTCCGATGGCGGAAGACGACAACCCCGTCAGGTCGTGGCAGAGATACATTATCACCTGCCTTGCATCGGCGATGTCCCTCACGCGGCTCTTAGTGAAGATAACGTCAGGACTCAGCTTGTAGTATTCGGCTGTCGCATCCACTATCATGTCGAAGTTGACCGGGCGCGCAGTAGGAGCCGATTTCACCGTATGGCGCATCACTTCCTTTGCAAGGTCTATAGTCACCGGACACCCGAGCGTTATGGAACGCGTGAGAAGCCCCATCACAATTCCTTCAAGTTCCCTTACACTTCCGTTGGAGCCGCTGGCGATGCAGTCGATGATGTCGTCGTTGAGCTGGAGTCCGTTTTTCTGGGCTTTGAGCTTGAGGATGTTTCTCTTCAGCGTATAGTCCGGCTTCGGGAGCTCCTCGGTGACGCCCCATTTGAAGCGGTCGATCAGTCGGTCTTCAAGCCCGTCGAGCTCCATCGGCGGCCGGTCGCAGGTGAATACGAGCTGCTTGCCGTTGTTGTGCATATAATTGAAGATAGGGAAGAAGGTCTCCGCGGTCTTCGTCATGCCCGACATCTCCTGAAGGTCGTCGAGCAGAAGCACGTCTACTTCCTGCTGAAACCAGTTGATGAATACGGGCACCTTCTGGTTCATGACAGCGTTGACATACATGTTCTGAAACTGCCTCATCGGCAGGAAGAGGATCCTCGCCCTTGGATTCTTCTCCTTTATGCGTATGCCTATGGCCTGGATGAGGTGGGTCTTGCCCACGCCTACCGATCCATAGAGGAAGAAGGGGTTGAAGTCTGATTTGTTGGGATTCTCGGCTATGTAATGCGCTATGGTGTAGGGAAGCTTGTTGCTGTCGCCGAGGCAGTAGTTTTCGAAGGTCATCGCGGGATTGAGCTGCGGATCCACATCCACAGCCTTCGCGGCTCCGGGCTTCATGAATTCGGCTGCCGGACGCTGCATCGACTGCATGAACTTCGTGTCTACGGCCTTGCTGCGGTTGGGACTTGCGAAGTTGACCGACGATTGCTTGTCGTCCTTTATCACGTCGATTTCGTATTCAAGCTGCACTTCAGGACCGAACTCACGCCGGAGCACGCTCTTGATCAGATCGAAATAGCGGTCTTCATACTCCTCCATGAAGTATTGCGTAGGAAGGCCCAGCGTAAGCTTGTTGCCCTCATACCTTACGGCTCTGGAAGGAGAAAACCAGATATTAAAACGCTCATCCCCGACATTATCGCGGATAAAGTCGAGGCATCTGCTCCATTTCTGTTTGTAATCTCCGTTCATAGTCATTTCGGGTTTTGGGGGCTTGTTTCGCCCGTTTTTGTCGAAAACGAATGCAAAGTTACGATAAATTTTTCAATTAAACAACACTTGAAACGCCCTTTTTCCCTCGCTCCTCAGTCCTCAACTGATTATCAATACCCTTTTATTTCTTATTTAGATTGATTCTAAATAACACAAAACAGGCATATGATAAAGGCCGCTCCCAAGAGAGCGGCCTCATTTTTTTGCCTATATATAATGTATGAAACGATTTCCTATCAGTCAGCTATCACCCTCTTGCCTCCGATGAAGCGGGAGGCGTAGTAGGGCTCGCTGCAGTTGGAGACTGTGATACCCTTCGATGTCGCGGCGTGGATGAAGGAGAAGTTGCCGTTTTCGTCGGCGTCAACCACGATGCCTACGTGGCCTACTCCGCCCTTGGTGCTCCTTCCCTTGAAGAAGACGAGGTCGCCCTTGCGAAGCTCCTTGCGGTCTACCTTCTCTCCTTCGTTGGCATACTGGTCGCTCGAGGAGGGGGAAAGCTTGTAGCCGAACTGGCGGTAGACGTAACTTGAGAATCCGGAGCAGTCGAAGGCGCTCGGTCCCTTGCTGCCTCTTGAATAGCGCTTGCCCATATGGCTTTTGGCTTCGCTCAGAAGGTCGTTGAGGAGCTCCTCGGTCTCCGAGCTGAGGGCCTTTGCGCTCTCACGGGCTGCGATGTCTTCCTC
>CAMWMK010000024.1 GCA_947175295.1 uncultured Porphyromonadaceae bacterium | reverse complement strand
TCGACCTCCACGCAGAAGATATCACCGATCTTTGTCACTATTCTCTTTGCCATAGTTCATTTCGTTATGTGGTGGCAATGTATAACATCTCGAAAGCTCCCACTATTTATCTAATCGAAGAAGCTGATTGAATTTTGAAGGAGGGTATTGCGCGGCTCCACATCATCGTGAATATATTCGGTTTCCTGCATTGTCGTAGCAGTAGGAGACTTTCTGCGCCGGTGCTTCCGAACTGCAGAGAATCGCCAAAAGCCATATGGAATTGAAGATATGTTTCATGGTGTCTTGATTTAAGAGGAATTTTGGGTTGGAATTCCATTGGCAAAGGTAATGCTTTATTATCGAAAAAACAACTGATGGCACTAAAAATAAATATGTTTTTAAACATAGGATTACGATTGACTATGATGCAAAAAATCGGATGAACAGCAGTCTGTTCATCCGATTCCCTATTTCCGTATTAGGTGGCTGTCTATTACTTCCTGAAGGCCTTAGGGCTGATGTAGACCTTGAAGTCCTTGATGGCGCCGGGGACGTCGCTCTCCATGCGGGGGAGGGCCTGGATGCCGGAAACTTTCTTCTCAGAGCCGAGGTCGATGACGAGGTAGTGGGGGAAGGGAACTCCCTTCACGGTGCTCCAATAGGTAGACTCCTGAAGGTCGAAGACCTTGTCGCCCGCGCGATTGTTCTTCTTCGTGTCCTCGCTGTCGGCGTAGTAGACCGTCCAAGGCTCGCGCGATAGGCGCCCGCCTTCCTCGTCGAGAACGTAGAATTCCGCGATTGAGGCCACATCCTTGCCGTTGATGGAGTTGAGGGCCTCAAGGCAGAGCCAGCGGCCTTCTACGGGTTCTGTAAACTTGAACTCCTGCCATCCGTTGCCGGGCTGGAACGATGCGCTGAGCACAGCCTTTTCTCCCGTAAGGTCGAGGGTCTCACCCTCTTCGCGGTGCGTAGCGGGTTTCTTCACCTGAAGGTTGTCGATCATTGGCTCCTTGAGTCCTGCCGACTTCGCTTCCTTCGGACCGAGGATGTCAAACACCATTATCTCGTTTTCACCCTTCTTCAGCCAGCATCCAGGCATATAGAGCGTCTGCTGCGGACCGATCTCCCAGATACGTCCGAGGGGATGCCCGTTGACGTAGACAAGTCCCTTGCCCCATGTCTCGAAGTTGAGGAATGTATCGGAAGGCTTGCTTACATTGAAGGTACCTTTGTAGACACCTCTCGGGAGTCTTCCGTCGGCTCCGGGCGTAAACGCTCCAATCGGCATATATTCCATCGACTCGTAGAATTCCTCGGTGTCCTCAAGGTTGAATACCTCCCAGTTCTTAAGGTCGCAGGTGAAGCTGTAGCCGTTGCGGTCTTCAGTCAATATGACATTGTCGGTGATGCCCTTGAAATCCTTGATGGCGCGTCCGAAGTTGATGCGTCCCATTGCTTCCACGAGGATATCGAGTTTCGCGTCTTTCGGACATGCGGGGAGCTGGACGTTTTTCTCGCCCATGCGGCGGTCAACGGTGCCTACGTATTCGTCGTTGACGAATACCTGCACGTAGTCGTGCGGCTCGTTGATGGTAAGCACGGCACCGTTCTTGAGCTCAGGAAGGGTAGTGCGGTAGAGAATGCTTCCGAATCCCTGGTCGAACTCCTCCATCGTCTTGATGTCGCGCGTCTTTTTAGCTTCAGGAAGGTTGGCGAAAAGGGGCGCAACCTCCGTAAATCGGAACTCCTTCACCTCTATCGGCTTGATGGTGGCCGGTATAGGAGGAAGCTTCTTACCGTCGTAGTATTTTGCAAGCGTCTTGCGCAGGTCCATGTATTTGGGAGTGGTCTGTCCGCTCTCGCTGATGGGGGCGTCGTAGTCGTAAGAAGTGACGTCGGGTGCGAAACCGGGTGAGTTGGCTCCAGCCCAGTGCCCCCAGTTCGTACCTCCGTGGGTCATGTAGAGGCTGAAGGATATACCCTTGGAGAGCATCTCGTCGATACCGGCTATCATGTCTTCCGAAGGACGCGTCTCATGGTTGGCTCCCCATTTGTCAAACCATCCGCTCCAGAACTCCGAACACATCAGCGGACTTTCCGGGCGCAGCTCCTTCAGCTTGGCGAATTGCTGGTCGATGTTTGCTCCGGTGCCGAAGTTCATGGTCCATATAAGGTCGTCGAGTCCGTTGTTGGTGAAGTTTGACGACCAGTCGCACTGGAAGAGCGTCACGTCGTCGCCGAAGTTCTTGCGGAGCATATCGCGTATGTTGCTGACGTATGGCTTGTCGGTGCCGTATGAGCCGTATTCGTTCTCCACCTGCACCATGATGATCGGTCCGCCGTCCGCCACAGTGAGGTCGCCCACCTGGTCGGCCACGGCTTTCTGGAACTTGTCCACACGCTCAAGGAAATAGGGGTCGTTCTCGCGCAGCTTTATGTCTTTCTTCTTAAGGAGCCACCATGGAAGTCCGCCCATTTCCCACTCTGCACATACATACGGACCCGGGCGAAGGATCACCTTCATGTCGTTTTCCTGACAAAGCTTTATGAACTCGCGCAGGTCGTTCTGTCCCGAAAAGTCAAACTGGTCTTCCTTCGGCTCGTGGGAGTTCCAGAAGGTGTAGAGGCAGATGGTGTTCATGCCCAGGGCCTTGCATAGCTTTATGCGCTGGTCCCAGTATGGCCGGGGTATACGCGGATAGTGTAGCTCTGCCGCTTTCACTACGAAGGGTTCGCCGTTGAGCAGGAAAGTGCCGTTGCCGGCTTCGAATTTTCCCGAAGCGGCTCCGTTGCCGGCGGCTGTAAGTGGCTGCGCCAGGAGGAGCGTCAGCATCGCTCCGGCAGCCAATAGGGTAGGTTTGAGTCTGAGTCTCATGAAGTATTATAGGTATGATAGGTTTTATTGCAGGTGTATTCAGATGAAGCGTCTGATCGCCTCCGCGGTATATCGCCTGAGAGTGTCGTCGGATGCTTCGAGGTCTTTTGCAAGCTCGCCTGCGGATGGAAGATAACGCAGCAGGCGGAAAGCCAGTATGTCGGCCTCCTCCCTTGTAGCCGCGTCGGCCGCCCATTCGGCCGCTTCCCCTTCGTCAAGGATAGCAGGAGGCATAAGGTGGCATGCCAGAAGGCGCGCTTCGCGGCAGTTACGGTCGTTCCAGAGCGCGCGCGCCATCGCCGCTGCCTCATCTTTCCCTTCCGGACGGTATCTGTCGGCGATCGATTTGATCTGGGGGAGCTGGAGCCCGAAGATATACTTCTGCTCCAGCCCCCCTTTTCTTAGAGTGTCGGCTATCATTCCGTTGCGCAGGGCGAAGAATTCCTTGCGTATCCGGGCCATGATGCCGGCTTGTGTGGTATCTGCCATTTGCATTGTCATTTGCCGAGGGCGTTGTAGTCGCGGCTGAGTCGGAGCATCTGCTCGGGATAGCCCTCTGTGTAGGTGATCTTCACGTCGGTGATATTGCCCTCCTTGTCGTATTCAGGCACGTATACCGGATTGACGAAACCGCGGTAGGGCGGGATGTCGAGGGTGGAGAATCGCTGAAGCACCTCCTTGTGAAGCTTCGGATCCACTTTTACTGCATATTTCTGGATGAGGTCGTTGCCTGCCTTGTAGTCGCCCGTCGACTTGATGCGCTGTATCTCTTTCAGGAGTTCGCCGAAGAGGCGGCGGAGTTCCTTGTAGTCGTTGATCTTGAGATAGGTCTTGCCGTTTTTCTTCACGAGCTCTGCGGCCTTCGACTTCTTGGTGTGGTCAAGCGTCCAGGCTGCGATGAGCTGGCGGTCGCGCATATGAGCTTCCTCAATGTCGTTGCCCGGCTCTATTCGGTTGAGCTGGGTCATCAGGCCGTTCATCATCTGCTGGTAGTATTCAGCCTTGTAAGCCTCCGGGTCGGAGAGGATACCGAGTTCGATTAGTTTCGGATCGGCGAGGTAGTAGAGCGCGAAGAGGTCGGCGCGTGCTTCCTCGAGGGTTGAGCCGTTTTCCTTCAGTGCGTCCGGGTCGGTGCCGGGGGCGAGCTGTCCGGATGCGTGTCCGAGGCATTCATGAAGGTCGGTGTGGAGCATATCGGTCTGGTAGAGGTATTTGTCCATCAGTTCGCGCGTAGGCTGGTCGATGACGAATTCCTCGCGGAAACCGTTGCCTTTGCTTGCTTCGGCATATGCCTCGGTGATGTTTTCGATCGTCACCGACTTGCTGCCGTGAGCCGCGCGGATCCAGTCGGCGTTGGGAAGGTTGATGCCGATGGCAGTGGCGGGATATGCGTCGCCGGCGAGCATCACCGCGTTGATGGCTTTGGCCGAAATGCCCTTCACCTTAGGCTTGCGGTATTGCGGATCGATGGGCGCGTTGTCTTCAAACCACTGTGCGTTGTCAGAGATGATCTTGGTGCGCTTCGTGCTCTCGCGGTTGCGGAAATTGACGTAGCTCTCCCAGCTTCCTGTCATTCCGAGGGGGTCGTTGTAGCTTTCGATGAAGCCGTTTACGAAGTCTACGTCGGAGTCGGTATCCTCAGCCCAGAGGATGGAATACTCGTCGAAGAGGCGGAGGTCGCCGGTGATGTAGTAGTCGATGAGTTTAGTGATGTAGGCGCGCTGAGCGTCGTTTTCAGCCACGCCCTTTGCCTTGTCGAGCCAGTAGATGATGTTGCGGATGGCTTCGCCGTAGAGTCCGTTGAGGCTGTAGTGCTCTTCCACGATGTTGCCGTCCTTGTCCTTGACGAGCTTGGAGTTAAGTCCGTAGGATATGGGAGTGGGGTCGTTGGGCTTCTTGATCGAGGCGAAGTAGGCCTCCACTTCCTCCTGGGTGACGCCGTCGTAGAGGTTGACGCTTGAGTTGGCGATGACATCGCCCGTTGAGTCGAGGCTCACCTTCTTGGGCATATAGGTGGGGTCGAAGATGTATCTGGTGATCTCGGCCACTATGGCGTCGCGTTCCTGATCGTCTTTCGCTCCTACGCAGTGTTTGCAGAGTCCGCCTACCTGCTCCGCGAAGAAGGCTTCGGAGAATTCGGGAATGAACTTGTCGTTGGAGTAATGATGGTGCGGGCCATTGCCAAACCATACCTGCTTCATGTATTTCTCAAATGCCTTCCAGTCTTTCGAGTTGCGGTCGCCGTCGAAATTCTGATATATCTTTTCGAGTATGCGACGCAGCTGGAGGTTGTGGGCTCCGTTCTGGTCCCATATGATGTCGCGTCCCCACTGTGCGGCCTCGGAGAGATAGTAGAGCATCTCTTTCTGCTTCAGGGTGAGGTCGTTGAAGCCTGGGACTTCATAGCGGAGCACCTCGATGTCGGCGAAGCGGTCTACTTTATAGTCGAAGTTTGGATTTTCCTTTGCCATTGCTGTTATGGAGGCAAGGAGGAGTGCTCCTCCTGCCAGATAAGTCTTAAAATTGTTCATATTGTCGTTATTGTCTTCTTTAAGGGGCTTGAGGTCTTTGAGGTCTCGATTGCCGGTTCAAAATTACTCCACGTAAAGTACAAGTCCTTTCAGGTATTCTCCTTCGGGATGGGAGATGTCGATCGGATGGTCGGCCGGCTGGGTGAGCTGATGCAGTATGCGCACCTTCCTTCCCGATTTGGCCGCCGCGCTGAAGACGGCGAGGCGGAAAGCCTCACGCGTCACCACCTGCGAGCATGAGAACGTGAAAAGCACACCGCCGGATTTTATCTTCTCGAAGGCCTTGGTGTTGAGCTTGCGGTAGCCGATGAGGCCGTTCTTAAGCGCGGAGCGGTGTTTTGCGAATGCCGGAGGGTCGAGGATTATGAGGTCATACTCCTTGTCGGGCATGTCGTTGAGGAATTTGAAGGCATCCACGGCGCATGTCCTGTGGCGCGGATCACCCGGGAAGTTGAGTTCGATGTTGGCGTCGGTCAGCGCGGCCGCTTTTGCCGAGGAGTCTACCGACACCACGCTTTCCGCTCCGCCGCGCATAGCGTAGACGGAGAATCCACCGGTGTAGCAGAACATATTGAGCACCTTCCTTCCTTTGGCGAACTTCTCAAGCAGGGCGCGGTTTTCGCGTTGGTCTACGAAGAACCCTGTCTTCTGTCCGCGCAGCCAGTCGATGTTGAACTGCAGACCGTTCTCGGTAGCGATGTTTCCGTCGTATCCTCCTACGAGGTATTCGTTCTCCGGGTCGAGGTTGGCTTTGTAGGGAAGGGTGGTCTCGCTTTTGTAGTAGACGTTGCGTATCCTCGCGTCGGGAATGGCAATCAGGGCATCGGCTATTCGGCGCCGTTCGAAGTGCATGCCGGGGCTGTGGGCCTGTATCACTGCCGTGTCGCCGTAGATGTCTATCACGAGGCCGGGGAGGAAGTCGCCTTCGCCGTGCACCAGGCGGAAGCAGTCATTGTCGGGCCTTATGAGGCCAAGCGTCCGGCGTAGGCGAAAGGCTGCGTCGAGCCTGCGGTGGAAGAAGTCGTCGGGAAGTCTGTCGGTATTGAATTCGAGTATTCGCACGGCGATCGATCCGATCTGGTAGTGGCCTATGCCGAGCACCCGTCCGTCGGCGCCCTTCACTACCGTGAGGTCGCCTTCCTCAAGTCCTGAGGGAAGGTGGGCGATGGCGCCCGAGAATACCCAGGGATGATGCCTGAGGATGCTTTCCTCCTTTCCTTTCTTTAGTGTTATCTCTTTCATTAATGCTGTATTCTGATTCGTTAAAGCCATTAAGGCCGGTAAAGACCTTAATGGCGCTTAGCTTAAAGGTATTACTTGAAGAAGAACCTCACGATGTCCATTCCGTTGGCATAGATCAGCAGGGCTATCAGGAGCACCATGCCGGTCATCTGCGCGTATTCCATGAATTTCTCCGACGGTTTGCGGCGGAATACAACCTCATACAGGAGGAAAAGCACGTGGCCGCCGTCGAGGGCCGGAATGGGGAGTATGTTCATGAATGCGAGTGCAACAGAGAGGAAGGCCGCGATGTTCCAGAAAGCGATCCAGTCCCACGACTCCGGGAAGATGCTTCCGATGGCTCCGAAGCCTCCTACCGACTTGGCTCCCTCCTTGGTGAAGACGAGCTTCATGCTCTTGGCGTAGCTCGTCAGGCGGTCGACACCCATCTCTATTCCTCGCGGTATGGAGGTTAAGAGGTTGTATTTCTTTTCCTTCACGTTGAAGAAGGCCGAGGGGTCTACTTCGAGGCCGACGCCCATCTTGGAATTTTCCGAAAGCTGTACCGGCAGCCTGATGGTGTCGTTGGCCGCTGCCGCGCCCTTACGCACCACAGTCAGGCTTACCGTCTCGTTGTCATGCCCCTGCAGGGTGGTGAGGAATTCGGAGAGCGAAGGAGTGGCGGTCTCGTTGATGGCAATCACTTCGTCGCCGCTCTGCACTCCGGCCTTGGCCGCTCCCTCGCCGGGCATCACCTGAGTGATGCGTGTTGGGATGCGGTAGGTGAAGAAATTGATGGCGGCATTTCCGTCTTTCATTTCCTTGTCGAGGTCGAAGATGAAGTTCTCAGGCATGTCGAGGGTGACTTCCTTGCCGTCGCGCAAGACTGTCACTTCCTTGGCCTGCATCATCTTGAGGCGGTCTTCCGTAGGTATTCCGTCGAGTGATTCGCCGTCGGCCCTTATAGGGAGGTCGCCGTTTTGGAATCCGGCTTTCTGCGCTGCCGGGGAGTAGTCGAGACCCAGTCGGGCGTCATTGAGCGAAACGTATTTCTCGCCGGTGGCGTATACGATGCCGGCATAAATGATGATGGCAAGGAGGAAGTTGAAGAGCACTCCGGCGATCATGACGAGGAGTCGCTGCCATGCCGGCTTGCTGCGGAATTCATAAGGCTTCGCGGGCTGCTTCATCTGCTCGGTATCCATCGACTCGTCGATCATGCCGGAGATCTTGCAGTATCCTCCGAGAGGAATCCAGCCTATGCCGTATTCCGTATCGCTCCAGAATTTCGATTTCTTTTTTCCGCCGTCGGCGTTTCCGGGCGCTTCCGACTCTGTTTTTTCCGGCTCGTTAGAGAGGTTTTTCTGCTTGCCGAGGCCACCGATGTATTTTCCGGGTTTCCACTTGAAGAGTTCCTTCCAGGGGTCGAAGAAGATGTAGAATTTCTCCACCCTGATGCCGAAGAGGCGGGCGAATAGGAAGTGGCCGAATTCGTGTATTATGATCAGAATGGCGAGCGCGAGCACGAGCTGGGCCGCCTTGATCCAGAATGTTTCCATTTTGGTGTGTTGGTTTTATGTGTTTTATTGTGATATATGTCATGGCTTATCGTGATGCATCATGTTGCCTACTATGATTCATCATGATAAGGCATGGTCATTTCAGATAACTTTCCGCTATCGTCCTCGCTGCCTCGTTGGTCGCTACGAGGGTCTCGAGGTCGGTGTCGGCGCTCCATGGAGCTGCTTCCATTGTCTTGCGGGCGATGACGGGCATGTCGGTGAAGCGGATGCGTCCTTCGAGGAATGCCTGCACGGCTATCTCGTTGGCGGCGTTGAGGATGCACGGCATTGTGCCACCCTTCTCTATGGCATCGAAGGCATATCCGAGCAGTGGGAATTTCTCCATGTCGGGGCGTTCGAACGTAAGGGATGCGTAGTCTTCAAGCCGCATCGGGCGCGCCTCTGTGTGGAGCCGTGAGGGGTAGGAGAGCGCATAGCGTATCGGAGTGTGCATGTCGGGCACTCCGAGCTGGGCCTTCACGCTGCCGTCGCGGTATTCCACCATGGAGTGCACGATCGACTGCGGATGCACCACCACCTCGATTCTTTCAGGCGGCCAGTCGAAAAGCCATCTGGCCTCGATCATCTCGAATCCTTTGTTCATCATCGAGGCGGAGTCGATCGTCACCTTCGCTCCCATGTCCCAGTTGGGATGCTTTAGGGCATCGGAGGGCGTCACTTCCGAGAGCTGTTCCTTCGAGAGCTTCCTGAAGGGGCCTCCGCTTGCAGTGAGTATGATCTTGCGCATCTCTTCCCGGTTTTCTCCTACGAGACATTGGAAGATAGCCGAGTGCTCGCTGTCTACGGGCACTATGTCTACTCCATATTCGCGGCAGAGTCCGGTGATGAGTTCTCCTGCCACTACGAGTGTCTCCTTGTTGGAGAGCGCTATTGTCTTTCCCGCCTTGATGGCGGATATTGTGGGCAGCAGTCCGCTGTAGCCCACCATGGCAGTGACTACGGTGTCGGTAGCCTTATGTGCGGCTGCCTCCTCAATGGCTTTCGCTCCGGCAGCCACTTCTATTCCGCTTCCCGCGAGGGCCTCGCGAAGGGGAGCGTAGTAGTTTTCCTCGCCGATCACTACGAGGTCTGGCCTGAAACGTAAGGCCTGCTCTGCGAGCATACGCCACTGGCGTCGGGCTGTCAGCACCGATGCCCTGAAGCGTTCGGGATATTCCGCTATGATGTCGAGGGTCTGGGTGCCGATGCTTCCGGTAGACCCAAGCACTCCTATGTTCTTAATCTCACTCATGTGTATATTGTCGTTATGTTGTATATCGTCTTTATGCGTGTTTACAATTAATCATTGATCATTGGTCAGTCCGAGATACCTTCCCGGCTCCACCGGATTGCCGTCATACCACATCTCAGCGAATATGAATCCGGGCCCTACGGCGCCGCCGGAGGCTCCGAGCGCTATCACGCTTCCGCCGTCTACATGGGCGCCCGGCGCTACGGTCGGGGTGCCGAGATGTGAATAGCGCGATGCGAATCCGCTGTCGTGCTGGATTACGATGGCGCTTCCCCCTTCGGGCGCGGGATTCTGGATGGCGAGCACCCTTCCCTCCGCGGCCGCGCATACGGGAGTGCCTTTCGGTGTGAGTATGCGGGGCTTGATATTGCTTGCCGAATGCTCGGCGATAGTGGCTCCGGCCGCTATGGGATAGATCCTCAGCTGGTCGGCTGCGAGGGGAGCGAGGATGCCGACGTTGTATTGCTCGCGGTCTTTCATCCTGGTGATGAATTCTATCTCCCTCGGCGAAGCGGGCAGCAGCGAGTCGGGTGGAAGTTCGTTGGGCGTAGTGACCTTGAGCAGGCTGTCGGTGGGGGTGCGGTCTGTATCGAGCACCGTCATTATGTTGGAGAGATAGATTTCGTTGATGCGGTAGGCATCTCTGATCGAGTCTATCCTCAGAAGCCCTTTCTTGGCTTCCGTGCGCTCATCTTTCTTGAGATAGCCCGGCATAAGGGTGCGGATGGGAGTGGCCATGATGATTGTGGCCGTGAAGGCTATCAGGAGCGCGACGGCAGTCGCTCCGCCTATCCACAGCATGGCGGGCGAGACGCTTACCGAGGCCATCTCCCTCAGCCGCGACTCGTCTTCTATTGCTATGCGGTATCTCCTTTTTGCTTTCATTTCCGTCTTCGTCGGCTTCGATTCCTGATCGCAGGCAGGCGCTCCGCCGTTTTAAACGCGCAAATATAATGAAAAATCCCCATATAATCAAATTGTAGCGGATCAAACTTCCCTTTTGCGTGCCAAACACGCCTTCCGACGGCCTTCAGGCGTCCCTTTCCGGCTATAGAGACAGGCGTTTTTGGTGGCGTAAAATATGTTTTAAAGCATATTTCGCCGTTTTTGTGGAAAAATTCCAAAAATATTCGTCAGAATCTTTGGTAGTATGATAAAAACGATTTATATTTGCAATTGAAAACTTGATGAGCTTCCTTTGAAGCACATCACGAAACGATAAAACAGAAATATTAACCTTATTATCAATAGCCGAAATGAACATAAATGAAATCATGGCCAATCTTGAGGCCAAGCACCCGGGCGAGAACGAATTCCTTCAGGCAGTGAAGGAAGTGCTTCTCTCAGTAGAAGAGGTCTACAACCAGCATCCCGAATACGAGAAGGCACGCATCATCGAGCGTATGGTAGAGCCTGACCGTATCTTCACTTTCCGCGTCACTTGGGTCGACGACAAGGGTGAGGTGCAGAACAATATTGGCTATCGCGTTCAGTTCAACAACGCCATCGGTCCGTATAAGGGCGGTATCCGCTTCCACGCAAGCGTCAACCTGTCCATCCTCAAGTTCCTCGGTTTCGAGCAGACATTCAAGAACGCGCTCACCACACTCCCGATGGGTGGCGGCAAGGGAGGCTCCGACTTCTCTCCCCGCGGAAAGAGCGACGCAGAGATCATGCGTTTCTGTCAGGCTTTCGTGCTTGAACTCTGGCGTAACCTCGGTCCTGACCGCGACGTGCCGGCAGGCGATATCGGCGTAGGCGGCCGCGAGGTAGGCTATATGTACGGTATGTATAAGAAACTCGCCCGCGAGAATACAGGCACATTCACAGGCAAGGGCCTCAGCTTCGGCGGCAGCCGTCTGCGTCCGGAGGCTACAGGCTACGGCGCCATCTATTTCGTGCAGAATGTCCTGAAGAAAATCTGGGGCGAGGAACTCGCAGGCAAGACTATCGCAATCTCCGGCTTCGGCAACGTGGCTTGGGGTGCTGCCAAGAAGGCTACTTCGCTCGGCGCCAAGGTAGTGACCATCTCCGGTCCTGACGGCTACGTATACGATCCCGAGGGACTCAACGACGAGAAGATAGAATATATGCTTGAGCTCCGCGCTTCAGGCAACGACATAGTGGAGCCCTATGTGGAGATGTTCCCGGGCGCTACGTTCTATGCAGGCAAGAAGCCTTGGGAACAGAAGGTAGACATCGCGCTTCCCTGCGCTACACAGAACGAGCTCAACGGCGAGGACGCAAAGCAGCTTATCGCCAACGGTGTTCAGCTCTGCGCTGAGGTCAGCAACATGGGCTGTACACCCGAAGCCATCGACGCATTCATCGCAAACAAGACAGTATACTGCCCCGGTAAGGCTGTCAACGCAGGCGGCGTAGGCGTATCCGGCCTCGAGATGAGCCAGGATGCCGAGCACCTCCAGTGGAGCGCCGACGAGGTTGACCATCGTCTGCACACCATGATGAGCGACATCCACAACGCTTGCGTTGAGCATGGCACTCAACCCGACGGCTACATCAACTACATGAAGGGCGCCAACATCGCAGGCTTCCTCAAGGTGGCCGACGCCATGATGGGCCAGGGTATCATCTGATATATCTAAAACCTGAAATAACCGCTGCGCCCCGACCCATTTGAGGTCGGGGCGCTAATTTTTATGATTTTTATCGGTCTTTTTCTTGGCGGATTGGAAAAAAAGTATTAACTTTGCATCCACATTCGCCAGCCACTATAGCTTAGTTGGTAGAGTATCTCATTCGTAACGAGAAGGTCGTGGGTTCGAGTCCCACTAGTGGCTCTGAAAAAACCTCGGAATCTTTTTGATTCCGAGGTTTTTTACGTTTTGCGTTGGACGTTTTACGTTTTACGAATTCTTGTCCAACGTCCAACGTAAAACGTCCAATGTAAAACGTCCAATGTCTCACTTCAAGAGGAAATGATCTCCTGTCTCCTTTACGATGTTCTCGTAGTATTTCTTATCGTAGCCGGGCCATTCCGGAGATGCCGGAAGTCCGTAGTCGTTGCGCTTGAAGCTGCCGTCTTCGTTCTGCTTCTTCACGTTGCCGTCAAGGAACTTCACCATCAGGAATTCCGCCAGCTTGCGGTAGCAGTCGGTGGATTCCTTCGCTATGGCGGCCGCTTCGATATTGACGAGGGTGGTGAGTTCGCCCATCATTCCGGCTTCCGCCAGAGGCAGGAGCTGCTCCTCGGAGGCGTGGCGTGAGTCGCGGTATTTCTCCTCAAGTCCGTTCTGCACCTTGCGGATGTCGGGAATCATAAGGTCGTAGCGGTTGTAGGCCTGGTTGGCTACCCAGTTGTTCATCCAGAAGTTGGAGTTCATGTCGAATTCGTAGAGGTCGCCTACCGTAAACTGCATCGGCACCTGGGTAAGCGAGCAATAGAGCGGCATGTAGACGCAGGTATTGGTGTCGTCGGTACCGAACCAGAAGACTCCTCCCACAGCGTCGGGAAGCCATGAGCGGCTCTGCGAGATGAAGCTCCAACCGGTCTGCTGGGTGGCTGTGGCGCGCTCCATGCAGTAGGTCTTGCCGTCTACCTCATACGACATCGGACGCCAGCGGTAGGGGACATGGTTGGGGCCTGCGCCTACGTCTTGCGTCATGTCGAGCGGAGTGCCTTCGTAGTGGTCGCGCATGCAGTCCTGCATGTCCTTGAGCGATACCTTTCTGTCGGGCACCACGTAGAGGGGCATAGGATCGTCGCTCTCTCCCGATATCCATGAATAGTACTTGTCGAGGCTCGGGTCGAATTTCCTCATGAATGCCCACGCGCGGGCATCGCAGCTCCGGCGCGTGGCTGCGTCGTGGACGCAGTATGCGTCGGCAAACGAGAAGTCGGCATCCTTTCCCGAGAAATATCCGCGCTTGCGGGCAAACTCGATCATATCTTTCGAGTAGCGTACGTTTTTCTTGTCTTTGAGGTCTACCCGGCGTATGCGCGGCTCATTGGCGTGGGCGCATATGGCGTCGTCGGGGATGCGCACGGCAATCCATACCGCACCCTTCTCGGCTCCCTTGCCGATCATGTCCATCACCCACACCTCGTTCTTGTCGGCTATGGTGAATGATTCCCCTTCGGAAGCATAGCCGTATTGCTCCACGAGTCCTGTCATGACGTCGATGGCCTCGGGTGCGGATTTCGCACGCTCGAGAGCGATCTGTATCAGCGAGCCGTAGTCGATGATGGAGTTGCCGGTGGTGTCCATCAGTTCCTCGCGTCCTCCCCAGGTGGTCTCGCCGATGGCTACCTGATACTGGTTCATGTTGCCCACAACGTTGTAGGTCTCCTTCGGCTGCGGGATGTCGCCGAGGTATTTTCCGGTGTCCCATTCCACCACCTTGCGCATCGCGCCGTCCTTATGTACGGCGGCCGGCGTGTGGGAGAGATCTCCGTAGAGGGTATGTGAGTCGGCGGCGTAAGTGATCATCACGCTGCCGTCGGCAGTGGCCTTCTTGCCCGCTATGAAGTTGGTGCAGGCAAGCGTGGAGGCCGCTGTCAGTGTCATGGCTCCGAGAGCCAGAAAAGTCCTTTTCGTCATTTGAATCCTATATCTTGTTTATTCGTCAAACGTCAATAACTCTTGATCGAAACTTTCGAATATGTATATGGGAACACCACCGTGATGGTGCGCTTGGCGGCGTCGTAGCTGTAGCCATACTGGCGTATGGCCTTTGCCGATAGCGCCTTCTCAAGCTTCCGGCCGTCGATCTCCACGCCTTTGGGAGCTGCCGCGCCTACTATCTCGAACGTGATCATCCTCACTTCCGGCATCCCCTTGTAGCTTCCTTCCGAGTCAATGTTGACGTAGATCTCATTGCCTTGCTTCGAACCGCTGAAGTTGGTCAGCTGATACTCACCGTCTTCAAGCGAGGTGGGTGAGAGGCGGTCGTCGTCGAAGAGCTGATAGTTGCTCCATTCCTTACGGGGGAAGTATTTCACCGTCAGGAGCGCCGGGTCGTATTCCGAAGTGTTCTCGATCTTCTTAGGATATTGCGGAATGAACGCTCCTGCCCTTACGAAGAGGGGAAGCGTGTTGAGCGGGGCTGCCACAGTGGCTGTAGTGCCTCCGCGGAAGGTCTTCGCCGGATTGTTCCAGTCTATCCAGGTCCCGGCCGGGAATATCACCTTTCGCGAGCGTGCCCCCTGGGTCATCACTGGCGCCACGAGCACTTCCTCGCCCCAGAGGTATTCGTCGCTGACATCGGCATAGAGGTCTTTGTCGTCGTTGTCTCCGTGGAAGTTGAGCGTGCGCATCAGCGGCATTCCGTAGGCGGAGTTCTCGTAGGCCAGCGTGTAGTTGTAGGGGAGCCATTCGTAGCGCATGCGGATGAATTTCCTTACGATCGCTTCCTGAGCGGGATAATGGTATGGCTCCGGACGGTCCTGGGCATGGGTGCGCAGTATGGGCGAGAATGTGCCTGCCTGCACCCAGCGTACGTAAAGTTCCGGATCATAGGGTTTCTTCGGGTCTACGGCGAAGCCACCCACGTCGTTGCTCATATATCCGAGGCCCGAGAGCCCGGAGTTGAGCATAAGTTTGTTCTGGGCCTGTAGTCCTCCCCAGGAGCGGGATACGTCGGAAGTCCAGGGGAATACTCCGTAGCGCTGCAGGCCGGTGGTGCCTCCGCGCATCATGAGCATCGGGCGCATTTCAGGGAAGTCCTTGCGCAGGCCGTCGTAGATCATGCGGCTCCATTCGTTGCCGTAGACGTTGTGGTATTCCTCCGCCGTCTCGCCGTTGGCGTGCACTATCTCGAGGGGATGCACCTCCGGCTCGCCGAGGTCGCCCCACCATCCCGACAGGCCTTCGGCGGTCAGCGGCCGCATACGCTCCCACATCCATTGGCGCGTGTCGGGATTGGCGATGTCGAACATTCCGGCGTCGCCCACCCATGTGGTGACGTCTTTCGTCTTGCCCGTAGCGTCTTTGGTGAGGAGCCCCTTGCTTTCGAGCAGGGTGTAGTTGTCCATGGCTCCGGTCTTGTTGATGTATGGCTGGTGGATGGGCACTACGTGCACTCCCTGCGCGTTCAGGTCGTCAAGCATTTTCCTATGGTCGGGCCATTGCTTCCTGTCCCATTCGAGGCGTCCCATGTCGGTCTCGACTCCATACCAGTATAGGTCGAGCACCATTCCGTCTACGGGATAGTCTCTCTGCTTCAGCGAGTCGATGGCTCCATAGGCTTCCTTCTGGTTGTGGTAGCCGTATTTTGATGTGATGTAGCCCATTGTCCAGAAGGGAGGGAGGGGTTGCTTGCCGGTGAGTTCGGTGAAGGAGAATGTCGCGCCGGCCAGGGAGCCGTCGCCGCCGTTGATGAAGTAGTAGCTCAGCGGTTTCTGCGATATGGTGCGGTAGAGTATGGTGTCCGTTCCAAGCGTCAGGCGAGCCTTGGCATAGTCGTCGATAAGGAGGCCGTAGCCGTTGTCGCTGACGATATAGGGGATGTTGATGTTGGCCTGGCTCAGTCGCTCGTCGCCGTCGGTATAGCCGTAGTTTGCACGGTTCCAGAGAGTCATCTCCGTTCCGTTGAGCGTCAGGCTGTGGCCGCGCTCCCCTGATCCGTAGAAATTGTCGCCTTCCGGAGTGATGAAGGAGAGCGTCTGCTCGTCGCCGTCAGGCCTGACGCCGTCTGCCTCGGAGAGAAGGAGGAGTCCGTTCTGGTCGAAGAAGGATACTTTGCCGTTTTTCTTATCTACCACTACCTTTGTCGTGGGCGACTCCACTACGAATCTGTCGGCGTTGGCCCAGGTATGGATATCCGGTTTCTGGTCTCCGTCGTTATGGCTCATTGCGGCAGCCTGTGTGGCAGGCGGGGTAGGGGAGTCGAGGTCGTCGAGTCCGCAGATGCGGAAGATGTCGTTGCTAAGCGGAATCACTTCTATCACTCCCTTACCGGTCATCACCCGGTAAGATTCGTCGGTGCCGCTATCCGTATGTGCGGAGAAGGCGGCTGCAGCCGTAGCCGCAGCCGCCATCGCTATGCAAATGGATGCTTTTCTCATAGTTCGAGGTCGCCGTCTACGATTACGTGCCAGGGAAGTCCGTTGACAGCCAGGATCTCCAGGAAGGGGTCCGGATCGAACTCCTCTACATTGTGTACGCCCGGCATCACCCACTTTCCGGTGAGGAACATCATGGCGCCTACCATTGCAGGGACGCCCGTGGTGTAGCTTACGGCCTGCGCTCCGGTTTCCTTGTAAGCCTCCTCGTGAGAGCAGTTGTTGTAGATATAGTAGGTCGATTCCTTACCCTGCTTGTCGATGCCGCGAATGCGGCAGCCGATCGAGGTCTCGCCGGTATAGTTCTCTCCGAGCGAACCGGGGTCGGGGAGCACAGCCTTTAGGAACTGGATGGGGATGATCTCCTGTCCGTTGTACATCACCGGGTCTATACGCGCCATGCCTATGTCCTGGATCACACGGAGGTGGGTCAGGTATTCCTGGCCGAATGTCATCCAGAAGCGTGCGCGCTTGATGGTCGGGAAGTTCTGCACGAGGCTTTCGAGCTCCTCATGGTAGAGGAGGTAGCTTTCGCGCTCGCCGATGTTGGGATAGTTGAGGGGCTTGTGGATTTCGAGGTTCTCTGTCTCCACCCATTTGCCGTCTTCCCAGTATTTGCCCTTCTGTGTGATCTCGCGGATGTTGATCTCCGGGTTGAAGTTGGTGGCGAATGCCTTGCCGTGGTTTCCGGCGTTGCAGTCCACTATGTCGAGATATTGCATCTCCTTGAAGTGGTGCTTTGCGGCATATGCAGTGAAGACCGCGCTCACTCCCGGGTCGAAACCGCAGCCGAGGATTGCGGTAAGGCCTGCGTCTTCAAATCTCTTGCGGTAGGCCCACTGCCAGCTGTATTCGAAGTGAGCCTCGTCTTTCGGCTCGTAATTGGCCGTGTCGAGGTAGTTCACTCCACACTTCAGGCAGGCCTCCATGATCGTGAGGTCCTGATAGGGGAGAGCCACGTTGATGCAGATGTCGGGTTTGTGGCGGTTGAAGAGTTCTACGATCTGATCCACTTCGTCAGCGTCGACGCTGTCGGTCGTGATGTTTTTCGCACCGATTTTGGCGGCGAGAGCGTCGCATTTTGATTTAGTACGCGAGGCGATTACGATTTCATTGAACACCTCGGGATGCTGGGCGCACTTGTGCGCCACTACAGTGCCGACGCCTCCGGCGCCTATGATGACTACTTTTCCCATTCTTTATTTCAGTTTCTTTTGTTTGTTTTGTCTGCAAAGATAATAAAAAAAATCGGGTTTAGCCGTTTAAAAGGTTTAAAAGTTTATAAAGTCTATCATCTGCCTACGATGATAAGGGGCTTCGGCGGAGTCAGTCCGATGTATTGGAACCCCGGATTCTCACGCTTGAAAGTAGCGAGTACGCTTCCCAGCGAGTCGGCATATGTGGCGCTTCCCGCTATTATGTAGTAAGTGTCCTTTCCGTCTGAGGCGATCACCGGCGTCAGGCTCCGTCCCTTCCTGAGGTCGGCGAGCATGGAGTTGGCGTTGGTGGTCATCTTCAGCATCGCTACCGCCAGCCTGTATGGCCCTTCCTGAGGCCATTTGGCGTCGCCTATGGGTTTCAGGAATTTATGCTGAAGCTGCAGCGAGTCTCCGTCGATCACCCTCCAGTTGGAGGCTTCCTCGCTCAGCAGCCTGTGGCCACCCGTCAGAAGGTCCTCGTCGGGGTCTTTCTGCTCCCTTTTGTTTTTCGCCGCCTCGTAAGCCTGTCGGTATCCCTTTTCCGTAGGTTTGCATCCACATAGCATCGCTACCAGCAGAAGCAGCATAAGCGGTGTCTTTATCTTGATTCTCATGTTTCGTATCAATGCTTGAGTGTGAGTATGCGCGTGGCTCTGGCCGGAAGTCTTAGCGGCTTCCCTCCGTCGCGGAGCACTGCTGTCGCGCCCGTCAGGATGTCGGTGTAGCTGTCTCCCTCGCCTATGATTTCCGCATATCGGCTCATATCGAGGTCAATGTCTTCGTCCTTGCCGTTGAGGATCACTATTACTTCCTCCGGGCCGTATTTACGGCGGTAGAGGTATACTCCGTTGGTAGGCATGAAGTGCTTCATGTCTCCCTTTCCGATGGCGTCGGAAGTCTTGCGCCAGTTGTTGATGGCGGCAATGAAGTCGAACGCCTCGTTCTGAAGCTTGTCGCGACCCTTGGCGTCGAAATGGTTTTCTTTGTCTCCCTTGAATCCTCCGGGCACGTCGCGGCGTACATATCCGTCGGAGCCCTCCTTGCTGCCGTGCATCAGCAGTTCGGTGCCGTAGTATAGCTGAGGTATTCCCGGCACAGTCAGGAGCATCGCGATGGCCTGCTTCCAGGCGTCGAGGTCTTCGGGCATTTCGAGTATGAAGCGGTCGGTGTCGTGGTTGTCGAGAAAGCGGAGCACGTTCATGGGGTTGGCGTAGACGTAGTCGAGCGCGAAATGGTCATACACTTCGTTGATTCCGTTCCATGCCTGCGAGTCAACCTTGAAAGGCTTGAGGTCGGCGCAGAGGATGCTGAGCGGGAAGTCCATGACCACCGGGAGCCTCGTGTCGATGCCCATCGACTTGGCGATGGCCGAGCCGGTCTGCCAGAACTGCTCTCCGGCCGGACTTCCATACCAGCATTCGCCCACTATGTTGAAGCCGGGATATTCCGCCATTACGGCGTCGATCCATTCCCCCATCTTCTCGCGGTCGGCATAGGGATATGTGTCCATGCGTATTCCATCGATCTGCGCGTCTTCTATCCAGAAGATGGAGTTCTGGATGAGGTATTTCATAAGGTGGGGATTCTTCTGGTTGAGGTCGGGCATTGACTCCACAAACCATCCGTTTACCGTCAGGTCCTTGTCATATTCCGAGGCGTAGGGGTCGGTGATGGTCGAGAGGCGGTAGTTGGTCTGCCGGAAGTCTCCCTGATGGTTAAACCAGTCGCTGGCCGGAGGGTCGAGCGCCCAGGGGTGGTGGCTTCCGGAATGATTGAATATCATGTCCATCACCATCTTTATGCCGCGGTCGTGGAGCTTCTCGTTGAGGCTGGCATACTCCTCGTTGGAGCCGAAGCGAGGATCCACGCGGTAGTAGTCGGTGGTGGCGTAGCCGTGGTAGCTGCCGCCGGGCATGTCGTTTTCAAGCACGGGGTTGAGCCATACGGCGGTCACTCCGAGCGAATCGATGTAGTCGATATGGTCGGCTATTCCCTTGAGGTCGCCGCCATGGCGACCGTTGGGGTTCTCGCGGTTTTCCGCCACGGAATGATTTAGGGCGGCCGCCTCCGTGTGGGCCTCCCCTCCGGAGGCGAAGCGGTCGGGCATTATCATGTAGAGCACATCGGCTGCCGAGAATCCCTGCGCCCCCTTCATGGGCCTGCGCGCTTTGAGCTCGAAGTCGCGCGAGAGGGTCTTCTTCCCATCTTTCCATTTGAGCTTCATCGTGCCCGGGCGTGTCTCCGGGCTGATGTTGAGGTAGACATACTGCCAGTTTGGACTGCCGTCAAGACGGGCTACAGAGTCTACCGTCACTCCGGGATATTCCGTTGAGAACTCGGCGTCGCGGATGCCGGCGCCGTGTATCTGAAGCTGCAGTTTGGTGTCGCGCATTCCCGTCCACCAGTAAGGAGGGTCTACCTTATCTACAGAAATGGCTGCCACGGCCTGTGAGGCCATGGCAGCGCATAGAAGGAGCGTTGCTTTCTTTTTCTTCATAATTGCATTTACACTCAGTCGTAAACGTAAAACGTACGACGTAAAACGTAAAACCTTAATCGATCTGGATGATCAGGAAGGGAGTGAGCTGCCAGAAATCCTGCGGATTGAGGATCTTTACGCTCTGTGTGCCGTTGGCGTTGTCGATGATCTCGTAGCTGTCCTTAGGCATGTTGCTCCAGATCTTCACCTTCTTGCCGCCGGTATTGATCACGCTGAGGTTGCGCTTGTCGCCTACGGTGAAGTAGTTTTCGTTGAATTCACCCTTGAGCACCTTGGTGGCTCCGAGGAATTTCTTCTCGAGCAGACCGTTCTGCTTGAGTTCCTTGTTGGTGCCGATTGCGTAGTATACGCGGTTGGCCGCGTTCTCTGCTTCAGTAGCTTCGGCCTGAGCCTGCTCGCGGGCCGAAGTTTCGGCCTGAAGGTCTTCCTGGCCTTTGGTCACCTGCTCGTTGAGCTGCTGTATCTCGGTGTTGGCGGCTTCAAGCTGGGTGGTGAGGTCGGCTATCTTTGCTTCCTGTCGCTCTATGCGGGCCTGAAGGTCGGCTACAGTCTTCTTCAATACGGTGTTCTCGCCGCCGGTGGCGTCGAGTTTTGCCTGCATCTGGCTCAGGAGGTCGCGGTTTTTCTGCAGACGGTCCTTGATGCCCTGAAGATTCTGGCGCACTTCAGCGCGGCGGTCAAACTTCTCGCTTCCGTTGCCCATGCTGTAGAGGAGACCTTCCTGAGTGTTGATTGAGTCGAGGCCGTCGTAGATGTCGCCCATCAGGAGGAGGAGCGAGTCGTTGAGGTCTGATGCCTGTTCATACTGTACGGTTACGATCTGGAGGGAGTCGGCGGTAGACTTGCCTTTCTCTCCGCTGCATGAAGCCAGCAGCAGGGCGCCCATCGCGCATAGTGGAATTAATTTTTTCATAGCCATTGTCTTTTAATTAATAAGTTTTCCTTTGATGACTATAACAATCTCCCCCCTCGGTGGGTTCGCTGCGAAATACTCCGATAGCTCTTTTAGCGTCCCGTTGTGGAAGGTTTCGAATTTTTTCGAGATCTCCCTCGCCACGCAGGCCTCCCTCTCTTCGCCGAAAGCCTCGGCGAGCTGCCGCAGCGTACGAGGAAGCCTTACGGGGCTTTCGTATATAATAATGGTGCGAGGTTCCTCTGCTAATTGCGCCAGCCTTGTGGCACGTCCTTTCTTCAGGGGTAGGAAACCTTCGAAAACGAATCTGTCGCATGGCAGGCCGCTCCCTACGAGTGCAGGGACGAAAGCCGTAGGCCCCGGAAGGACGGTGACCTCCACTCCGGCCTTGCGGCATTCCCTGACGAGCATGAAGCCCGGGTCGGAGATGCCCGGGGTGCCCGCATCGGAGATAAGCGCGATGTCTTCCCCCGCCTCCAGGCGTTCGGCGAGATGCTTCACTGTGGCATGCTCGTTATATTTATGATGGCTCTGCATCGGCGTGTGGATGTCGAAATGCTTCAGCAGGACGCTGCTTGTGCGTGTGTCTTCAGCCAGGATGAGGTCTGCCTCCTTCAAGACGTTGATGGCCCTGAAAGTCATGTCTTCCAGATTGCCGACCGGAGTAGGAACTATATAAAGCATAAGTGGTAATTAAGAAATTTACGAATAAAAATCTTATGACTTTCTGCCTGCCGCATCACTCCTTGAATTGCGGACGCAGTATCTCCATGAAATTCGCGACGTTGTGGTTTTCCGGATTCCAGTCGAGCTCGCTGTAGAAATAGTCTTCCACCAGAGAATAGTCTTCCATTCCTTCTATGAAGAGGAGGGTGGAGTCGAACAGCTTCATATTGCCGTTGAAGAGTTCGCGGGCGTAGAGGAATCGGTCGTTGAGTGAGAAAGCCGATTTCAGTTTCATCTGTGGCTTTGGCTCCTCTTTTTCGGCGATTTTTTCGGAGATGTCTTCAGCCGGTTTCTTCAGCCTGGGTTCGGGATTTTCTTCGGCAACATCGACATTCTCCGGCTCACTGCTGTCGTCGGCCACTGCTATGATGTCTTCTTCCGCAGGAGCTGTCGGTTCCGGGTCCGGAGCGGAGATGGCCGGTTCGTCAGTCGTCTTGAAGTCAAAAGCGGTGACGGAAGTGTCTTCCGCAGGAGCCATCGTCTCCGGGCCATCATCGAAACTCAGTATTATATCGTCTTCTTCAGCCAGGTCGAGGTCTACGTCAAGATGTTCGGTTGCGGTGGCGGTCGTATTGGCGGCCATGTCGTTCTGAATGATCACCGGCTGATCGTTCTGTTCTGAAGAGTCCGTGAAGTCTACCTTTGGAGTGGCTGCGGCCGGAGCCGGAGCGGCCATCACGAAGTCTGCCATCGGCGACTCATGCGGCGTGGCTTCCTCCTCTTTTTTGCGGTTTTCTTCTTCCAATGCGAGGGCTGTGGCCTCCATAGCCAGGCTTGCGGTCTTGGCGTTCAGAAGTTTATATGTCTCCGGCAACGGATTTCCGTCGCGGATTATTCTCAGCAGACCCTCGATCTCGATGGCCTTCTCAAGCATGCTTGTCACCATAAGTATTATGAAAAAATAAAATGTCTTATACTTTAATAACAACTCTCACCTCATTTGTTATAAATTTAATATAGGAATATAACCCAAAAAAACAAGAAACCATGAAAAAGATAATCCCCCCCTCTGAGCTCATCATCAATGAAGACGGCTCCGCCTTCCACATCCATCTCCGTCCCGACATGCTTCGCGACAACATCCTGATGGTAGGCGATCCGGGCCGCGTGTCGATGGTGGCCGAGATGTTCGATTCGATCGACTACGACGTCCAGAGCCGTGAGTTCCACACGGTAGCCGGCAGATATAAAGGAAAGGAAGTGATGTGCATATCCCATGGCATAGGCTCCGACAATATAGAGATCGTAGTGACGGAACTTGACGCGCTCGCAAATGTCGACTTCCAGACGCGAGAGGTACGTGATGAGCACCGTACGCTCAATATGGTGCGCGTCGGCACGTCAGGCTCACTGCAGCCCGACCTCCATATCGGCGACTACGTGATAGCGGAGAAGGCTACCGGAACCGACGGCATACTCAACTACTATGCCGGACGCGACGAGGTGTGCGATCTCGATTTCCAACGCGCCTTCATGCGCCATACCGGCTGGCTGCCTACCTGGGCCGCTCCCTACACTGTCGATGCCGATCCGATGCTGGTGGAGCGTATCGGACGCGACGACATGGTGCGTGGCTGCACTATATCGGCAGTCGGATTCTATGCTCCGCAGGGGCGTCAGGTAAGGCTCGCTCTCGCCGATCCCGACCTTAACTCAAAGATAGAGAGTTTCCGCTATGATGGGCGTCCGGTGACTAACTTCGAGATGGAGTCGGGATGTCTGCAAGGCATGGCCAGGCTTCTCGGCCACCGTGCGATGACGGTATGCTGCATCATCGCCGAGCGTACGGCCACGAAAGCCAACACCGACTACAAGCCCCGCGTGCGCCAGCTCCTCGAGACCGTACTCGACCGATTTTAGACCTCCGGTCCATCCTGCGAAGGCTGGATTTGTAAAAAAATCGTAAAAGATTTGCAAATATCGCGTTTTTTGCTTAACTTTGCATCCGCTTCGAGGCAGACCACTCTGCCTGCTGCATGATGATTGCCTTATGGTGTAATGGTAGCACACCAGATTTTGGTTCTGTTTGTCCAAGTTCGAATCTTGGTAAGGCAACTCCCCCCTTTTTCAAGGCCTCTCGTTTCCGACGGAGGCCTTTATTGATAATTCATTGATTCAAAACTGAACTAATCGTAACCTATGATTAAATTTAAACACATACTGGCCGCACTTGCCCTTTCCCTTCCGGGAATGATGGCGGCCGTCCCGGCCGACCCGCGTCCACGTACGGTCGTTAATCCCGACGGAACTGAAGTCACCGTGCGCGTACATGGCGACGAATTCTTCAACTTTATGACCGATGAGGCGTGCACACGTATCCTTCAGCGCGATGCTCGCGGATTTATATCGGATATGGTTCGTGACGGCGTTTCCTTGGCTTTCAATCAGGAAAACGTACGTATGCTCTCCGAGGAGGCTTTGGAGGCATTCCCCATCGAGGCTCAGGCCAATGTCTCCTCCATGCAGAAGATGGCTACGCTCGACACGAGCGGCCGCTCCAACTATCCTACCATCGGCAAAGGCAACCGCTCGCTCGTGGTGCTCGTGGAGTTTCAGGATGTGGAGTTCTACGTGGAGAATCCTAAGGAATACTACACCCGCCAGCTCAACGAGCCCGGCTTCTCCGACTATGGTGGCTACGGCTCTGCCGTTGACTATTACCTCGATGCCTCCAACGGTCTTTACCAGCCTCAGTTCGACGTGGTCGGTCCTGTAAAGATAAGCAAGAACGCTTCCTATTTCAGCGGTATGGGCAATGCTCCGATGGCGCTCCTCATCCGAGAGGCGCTCACTGAGCTGCACGACAAGGGCGAGTTGAATATGTCTGACTATGACCTTGATGAGGATGGAGTGGTGGATACGGTGTTTTTCTACTACGCCGGCTACGGCAGCGCCGACTCTTCTACCGAGACCATCTGGCCTCATCAGTATGACTATCGCTACTGTGGCGCCGGCCATCTGACACTTGATGGAAAGAGGGTAGGACCCTACGCCTGCGCCAACGAACTCAAGGGCTGGAATCCCACCACCGGCAAGCAGCCTTGGCAGGATGGATCCACTCCGTGGGTAGACGGTATCGGCACTTTCGTGCACGAATACGGCCACGTGCTCGGGCTACCCGACATGTATGATGTGGAGTACTCGGGTCAGGCGGTGACTCCCGGCGAGTGGGATGTCATGGACCAGGGTTCCTACAATTTCAACGGCTGCCGTCCGCCGCTGATGTCGGGCTATGAGCAGTGGGTTTGCCGCTGGCTCGACTATACCGACGCGGAAGACTTCACCCACTACGACCTCAAGGCTCTCGGCAACACCGACAAGCCAACCGCTGTGCGCGTGCGCATCCCGATGTCGACAGACGGCACTTACTTCCAGCCTGAATATTTCGTAGTTGAAGCGAGAGACAATTCCAAGTGGGACTCCTGCTTCCCGACTTCAGGTCTTATGGTATGGCGTATCAACTACAACCGCAACACCTGGGTCAACAATGCAGTCAACTCCAAAAACGGTTCAAATGTGGAGATCATATATGGCAAAAACAAGAAGAATCCGATTTTTGTCTCCGGCGGCATTCATATAGGTGGAGATGCCGAACTTATTCCCTCAAAGGATTATGCGCTATGGGAATCGCCTTTCATTACATCTATCGCCTATGATAAGGACTCAAAGACGGGATCGTTTGACTACAATATGGTTACTCCGACAGATGTCGCGACTGTGCTTCATGATGCTCCCGAAGCTGCGGCAGACGGTTCGCGTGCGTTTAAGCTGACTTGGGACGAAGTCGAAGGAGTCGACAATTATCTTGTCACAGTCCGTGTTGCCAATACGGGCCGTATCATCGCTGACTTCGATTCCAAAGATGTTGGCAGTCAGACTTCTGTCTGGGTGACGGGTCTCTCATCTACATATTGGAGACTGGCTATGGAAGCATTCGTAACCTGTGTTAAAGACGGCATGGTGTCTGTCAAGAGCTCCAACATAGTTGGCTTTAAGCCGTCGGAACTTTCACTAGAGGAGTCTGCGGTAGAAGGAATCGAGGCGGACAGCGTGGTGATATCCGGCGGAGTGGGATGTATCTACGCTCCCGAAGGGGCTCAGGTATTTGATATGGCCGGCAAGCGCCTTCAGATGGATGGTCTTTCCGCAGGTGTCTATATCGTAGTCTATGGCGGACGCTCGCATAAGGTTCTCGTGCGCTGATAATCATTCCTGAATAAGAAAAATATAGAAAAGGCTTCGGATGATATTCGAAGCCTTTTTTATGCTTTTCGTTGAAAGTTACATTTTGATAATCATTCCTTATGGATAATCTGAAAATTATTAAAGATAGAGGTCTTTTAATGCGGAATATTCGTATTGTAGTTGCTTTATGTCATATTGAAGTGTCAAAAGAAATTAAAATATGTGTTTTTTAACATATTAAGAATCCTTTTTAACTAAAAAACTTCTCAAATAATTAGCCTTTTCAAAAACTTTTTTGTATCTTTGCAACATGAAATCAACCGTCCGACGCGTTCGGCAACTGGTTTTGGCGCACGGATTGCTGTAATTTGCGCATTCAGAACAACAACGAACAATAATTTTTACTTAACCAACCTTCCTGAAAATCAGGAGATTGGTTTAAATTTAGTACCACTTTTCGGAACGAACGATGAAAAAGAAACTAGTTCTCCTGACCCTTAGCCTCCTGATGGCTATCGGTGTGTATGCCGACATCGTGGTCACGGGTATGGTCACCTTCAAGGACGAACCCGATGAACCCGCTATCGGCGCTACGGTCATGATCAAGGGCAAGCCCAAGACAGCCGTAGCCGTAGACATTGATGGTAATTTCAAGATTACCGTACCTAATGAAAAAACTATTATCCAGGTGTCCTACGTCGGCTGCCAGACAGCTGAGGTAAAGGCTACCGCTGCGCCGATGAAAATCGAACTCGCCTCCTCTGCCCAGCAGTTAGGTGAGGTGGTTGTGACAGGTATGGGTACCGTCGACCGCCGTCTCTTCACCGGCTCGGCCACTAAAATCGATGCTGATAAAACAAAGCTTTCCGGTGTGGCTGACGTTTCCCGTTCTCTCGACGGTCGTGTCGCCGGCGTGCAGATGCAGAATGTGTCTGGTACCTTCGGTACGGCTCCTAAGATCCGTGTGCGTGGTGCGACATCTATTTATGGTACCAACAAGCCTCTTTGGGTCGTTGACGGTGTGATTCTCGAGGATAACGTAGAGCTCGATTCCGACGATCTTTCGTCGGGTAACGCAGAGACGCTTATCGCCTCCGCAATCGCTGGCCTTAATGCCGACGACATCGAGTCGTTTCAGGTGCTCAAGGATGGCTCCGCTACTTCTATATATGGTGCCCGTGCTATGGCGGGTGTGATTGTCGTGACCACTAAGCAGGGTCGCTCCGGACACACCAGTATCAACTATACCGGCGAGCTTACATATCGCCTAAAGCCCAGCTACCGCAACTTCAACATCGCCAACTCCCAGGAGCAGATGGGTATCTATAAGGAGATGGAGGAAAAGGGATGGCTCTCTTTCGCTTCTCTCGCCAACTCTTCCAACTCAGGAGTATACGGCACGATGTATAAGCTGATCAATACCTACGATCCCGAGACCGGACGTTTCGGTCTCGCCAATACGGAGTCGGCAAAGAACGCTTATCTGCGTGAGGCCGAGTTCCGCAATACCGATTGGTTTGACCTCCTCTTCAACAACAACATAATGCAGAACCATGCGGTCAGCATTTCCGGCGGTACTGACAAGGGACAGTTCTATACTTCTTTCTCCTACATGGGCGACGACGGTTGGTACAAGTCTTCCAATGTGTCCCGTTACACCTTCAACGCCAACGCTTCCTACAATCTCTCCCGCACACTGAAGGTGAAGATACTTACTTCCGACAGCTACCGCCGCCAGAAGGCTCCCGGAACGCTGTCGCAGGAAATAGACGTAGTGTCAGGTGCTGTAAACCGTAACTTTGACATCAACCCCTATTCGTATGCGCTGAACACGGCTCGTACCACCGACCCTAATGCTATACAGACCAGAAACTATGCTGACTTCAATATCTTCAATGAACTTGAAAACAATTATATCGACATCGATGTAATGGACCTCAAGTTTCAGGGTGAGATCACCTGGAAGCCGATTACCGGTCTTACGCTTTTGGCTTTAGGCAGCTTCCGTCGCAATACTTCTGCTCAGAACCACTATGTGATGGACGACGCCAACCAGGCGATGGCTTATCGCGCCGGTGTGAATCCGGAGAACGCAACCATCCGAGCCTCCAACCCCTACCTCTATACTGACCCGGACGATCCCAACTCCCTCCCTGTATCGGTGCTCCCCAATGGAGGTATAATTACACATACTCTCTACGGAATGAGTCAGTGGGATTTCCGTGCAACTGCCACCTACAACCGTGACTTCGCCGGCAAGTACAATGTCAATGCCCTCATTGGTATGCAGTCATCCCGCATCGACCGTCTGACCGAGTCTTACGAAGGCTGGGGTATCTGCTACAAGAACGGCAACATTCCATTTACTGACTGGAAACTTTTCAAGCAGCAGAACGAGGAGAATATGAACTACTATTCATATGTCCCGACCACTTTCCGCAACATGGCTTACTTCGGAACTGCAACTTTCATGTATGACAACCGATATATCATCAACGGAACTCTTCGCTACGAAGGCTCCAACAAGCTGGGAAAGTCGTCTCAGTCTCGTTGGCTCCCGACATGGAATATCTCCGGAGCATGGAACGCCGACGCTGAGTCTTGGTTTGTAAACCCTGTGCTTGCTACAGCAAAGCTCCGCCTCTCATATTCACTGACGGCGGATTCCGGTCTTGAAAGTGTTTCAAATGCTTCTGCGGTCTACTATCCTTCACGTCCATGGAAGCAGGATACGTTCGCTTATGAGCAGGCCCTCATCCTTCAGCAGCTCGCCAATGGCGAACTCACCTATGAGAAGAAGCATGAGTTTGATGTTGGTGTCGACCTCGGTTTCCTCAACAACCGCATCAACTTCGTAGCCGACTGGTATAAGCGCAATAACTTCGACCTTATCGGACGCATCTACACTCAGGGCGTCGGCGGTGAGATCCTCAAGTATGCCAACGTGGCTTCGATGGAGTCGCATGGTGTGGAGTTCACACTCTCTACCCACAACATCATGACCAACAACTTCAATTGGACCACCGACTTCACTTTCTCCTACGCGAAGAACAAGATCACCGAACTGACTTCACGCTCGCAGGTGATCGACCTCGTACAGGGTACAGGTTTCGCTGTTCAGGGTTACCCGGTGCGTGCGATCTTCTCAATTCCCTTCGTTGGCCTGACTGAAGACGGTATTCCGCAGTTTATCAACGAGAATGGCGAGGTGACTACTTCCGACATCAACTTCCAGGAGTGGGAGAAACTCGGCCACCTTGTATATGAAGGTCCTGTAGATCCTCCTTTCACCGGTGGTTTCGGTAATACGTTCAACTATAAGAACTGGAGCCTCAATGTCTTCATGACATATGCTTTCGGTAATAAGCTTCGTCTTGATCCGGTGTTCGCTTCCGCATACTCCGACCTTACAGCGATGCCCAAGGACTTCATTAATCGTTGGGTAGCTTCCGGCGATGAGAAATTCACCAATGTGCCTACTATCGCTTCGCTTCGTCAGTATCAGAACGACAACTACCTTTCATATGCTTACAACGCGTATAACTACTCTACAGAACGCGTAGCTAAGGGTGATTTTATCCGTATGAAAGAGATATCGCTCCAGTACGAGTTCCCCGAAAGCTGGACGAAAGCATTGCGTATCAGTACCGCTTCGCTGAAATTTGCTGCTACCAATCCTTTCCTGATTTATTCCGACAGCAAGCTTCATGGTCAGGATCCCGAGTTCTTCAACTCAGGTGGTGTGGCTTCGCCAAACCCCAAACAGTTCACATTCACTGTCCGCGTAGGCTTCTGATACGCGCAACGTACAACGTAAAAACGCATAATGTAAACAATGAAAGCATTTAAGTTTATATATACTTTGGCTCTGGGTACCGTCTTAGGTCTCACTTCCTGTGGAAGTGATTTCCTCGGTACCCCGACCGACTCCCGAGTGGAGCTCGACAATACTGAAAAGCTCCGCATGCTTTTGGTGAGTTCTTATCCGCAATATAACTACGCATGGCCTTGCGAGATCATGAGTGACAATATAGAGGACAACAACGCTCCCGATTCCGATGGACTCCGCTACAATCTCGCTCCATACAATAGGGGTGATGAAGAGATGTTCCGTTGGGAAGTGTGTGTTAGTAACACTTCCGGTGATTCTCCCTCCAGTATTTGGGAAGGTCACTACAATGCCATTGCCGGTGCGAATGCAGTGCTCCAGGTTTTGGATAAATGGGAGAGCGAGGGGCAGACTCTCGACGCAACTCAGCGCGCAGTGAAAGGAGAAGCCCTAATGATTCGCAGCTACTGTCATTTTATCCTTGCTCAGGTTTTCTGTCATCCCTACCGTGGCGACGCCGTAAGCGAGACCATTCTAGGAATTCCATACATCAAGAAGCCCGAGACCACAGTAAAACCGAGTTATGCCCGTGGAACCCTCAAAGAGACTTACGACAATATCCGCACCGACCTTGAAACCGGACTTGGACTGATTGACAATGGTCTTTACGAAGTGCCGAAATATCATTTCAACAAGAATGCCGCCGAGGCTTTCGCGGCTCGATTCTATCTTTGCACACGAGAATATGACAAGTGTCTTGAACACTGTAACAATGCTTTCGGAGGAGCTGATGTAGATCCGTCGATATATATGAATACCATCTTCCGCAATCTTGGTAATTTCTTCTATATATCGGATTTTGGCAGGTATGCACAAGGAAGTGACAAGCCGCGTAACTTCATGCTTATCGCGACCTATTCTCAAGCATGGCGCCATTTTGTCGGAGGTCTTCGTTTCGGAGTTATCCGCGATGCACTCAACGCTACTATACATGGCAGCTCTCCTGCGTGGAGCTCCTTCCAGTGGAAGAACTCCAACGGTAAAGGCGGAAGCTTCGTGATGCATCCTTGTTTCAATGGATCATGCGCTCCCAACGGTAAGGCTGAATATGGATATTATTTCGCGGGAAACATATCCGAGCAGTTCGAATATACCGACAAGATTTCCGGTATCGGCTATACACATGTGACTCGTTCTGAGTTCACAAGCGAGGAAGTATTGCTGACCAGGGCGGAAGCTAAGCTCTTCCTGGGTGATATCAATGGAGCGCTTGCCGACATCTCGATTTGGGAAAAGGCACGTCGCGAGTCTCCTTCAGCTGAAGGAGATGAGGATAAATTCAATGACCTTACCATTGAAAATATACGTGGCTTTTACGTAGACAGGGATCCCGGCTACGGTATCGCAAAAACCATCAACGTAGATCAGATCTGTCCGTCGCAATGGAGCATAAGCTCCTTAGAGGAGATTGCAATGCTTCAGTGCATCCAGCATTTCCGTCGCATCGAAATGATTCATACGGGTATGCGTTGGTTTGACATCAAGCGTCTCGGACTTGAATTCGACCGTAAGATAGGTAAAGACGAAGTGGACCATCTCGGCATTTTCGACGAGCGCAAGGCCGTTCAGATTCCGGCTGAAATCATTGCGGCCGGTATGCAGCGCAATCCACGCCCAAGTGAAGCGGACACTAAGATCCAGTCTCCCTCAGCCCTCGTGATGATCAGCAAATAAATTGCAAATAGCAAAACGCAAAACAATGAAACTTTCAAGATATATCTTAGCCACTTTGGCCACCCCTCTCCTTGTGGCCTGCTCAAACGATGATCTCGGACCTACGATTTTTCCTGAGGTTAGCGATGAGCCGGACCCTTCTTCCTACACCTATCAGTTTGATAAGTGGCTCAATCAGAATTTTCGTGATATCTATAACGTCGATTTCAAGTATCTGATGGAAGACGTGGAGGCTGACATGCAGTACAACCTTGTGCCGGCTACCTATGATAATGCACGTGATCTCGCACTCCTCACAAAATACCTTTGGTATGATTCCTATAAGGAGCTCACAGGCGAGGACTTCATCAAGAGCTATGGCCCGCGTATCCTGCACCTCGTAGGTTCTCCGGCTTATAATCCTCAGACCGGTACAGAGACCCTCGGCCTTGCTGAAGGGGGTCTGAAAGTGACTCTTTTTAAGGTCAACGAAATGGATTTGAACGACATCAATATGCTCAATGAGTACTATTTCCGTACGATGCATCATGAGTTCGGCCATATCCTGCATCAGACCAAGTCTTATCCTACAGACTTTAACCTCCTCTCTACCGGACGCTATGATGAAGGCTCCTGGCAGTCCAAACAGCCCGGTTATGTGGCTTCTCTCGGATTCATCACTCCCTATGCGTCTTCCCAGGCTCGAGAGGATTTCGCAGAGACCATCGCCAACTATCTGACCCGTACGCCGGACCAGATGGATCTTATCCTTTGGATGTCGAAGCAAGGGTGGACCACAGGTTCCGACAAAGCTCCCGGAGAGGTGGAAGACGACAATGCGGAATACTACTGCTACTATTATTATGAGGATCCATCTAAGCCTGAAACTATCAAGTACTTCCTTACTTCTCAGGAGCAGGCTTATAAGAACTATAGGATGGGTCTTGTAGGCATCAACGGTGAGTATCTTACCACAGTAGAGGCTGTGGAGGAGTATCTTGATGGAGTTCGTGAACTTCATGAGATTTTCCCGGTCGAAGACAAGGATGGAGTCAACGGTTATGATATGATCATGCAGAAGCAGTCTATCGCACGTAACTGGTTTACTGATCAGTGGAAGATATCTTTCGATGACCTTCGCGATATCGTACAGCGAAGACAGCAGGAAATCGATATCCAAGCACTCCGCAACGAAGTAGAGTCCATCCAGTAAATTATTGTTTAACTGTTTAAGAAGTTTGGTAGCTTTAAGGTGCCTTAAGGATTCGCTGAATCATCTTGACATCCTTATGTTGCCCGAACTTCTTAAACCCCTTAAACCTCAAATAAGAAAGTGATGAAAAAATCAATATATATAGCAGCCATAGCCGCACTCGCTTTGACTGCGTGCTCAAATGATAACGACGAGATTTTCGATCAGTCGGCTGCCGAACGCCTTGAGCAGTATAAGAAGGACTATGCAGATGTCCTGACTGCCGACGGTGGACTTTGGACCATGGAATATTTCTCCAATGCTGATGAACCCGGCTATCTTTTCGTCATGAAATTTGACAAAAACGGTTCTGTGCAGATTTCAACAAACCATAAATGGATCGGAGGTGATTTCAAGCAGGAGACTTCACTCTGGAAGATGATTGCCGACAACGGTCCCGTAATATCATTCAATTCTTACAATAATCTTTTCCATATATTTTCAGATCCTGCCAACATCATCGGCCAGGACGCTCCAAAAGGAGATGAAGGCAACGACATAAATGAGACCGGTTTCGGTCACGAAGGAGACTATGAGTTTCAGGTAATGGAGGTGGGGGATGATGGAAATATGGTCCGCCTGCTCGGTAAGAAACGTCTTTACGACATATATCTCCGACGTCTGGATGCATCTACGGATGTTGAAGCATACCTACATGATTATCAGGAGTTGTCGACAACGCTTTTTGCAAAAGAGACTCCTTATCTATATTTCAATGACGCTGACGGAGAACGATATGTTGTGTCAAATGCACACACCGGTGTCATGAGCGTTTATCCGGAGAAAGGAGATGCTGTAGAGCAGACGCGTAAGTCTAACTTTATAATCACCAATACGGGTATTCGCTTCATGAAGCCGTTTGAGATAGTGGATGCGGCTGGAAATGAGAAGGAGATAGAAGAATTTACATTTGTCGGCAATCGTACGCTTGCATCTGTCGACAATGAGAATTCAACCATATCCGCCGGCACTTTAACTGAGATGCTCTACAATAATACAGCGACATGGAAGGTGGATTTAAAGTCGCCTACGGGTGTATTTAAGGATAATCTTGATTCGTTTACAGCGCAACTCCGTTCACTCTACAATTATAAGTCTGCTGCCATTAACGATATTTCGTTTGTATACGATGTCGCGAATAAGACTTATCTGCTGCGCCTGAACCTTCGCATTAGTTCGAAGAGCAATGAGACCGATTCCTTCTTTGTCTCTTTCTCTGATGAAAATGGAAAGCTGAAGGTCAATATCGGAGAGCCTGCCGACAATAACTCACAACTTGCCTTCAATGCCTACACCTCTCTCGCTGATTTCTTCAATTCCATGTCATCAGTTCCGTTGACATATACTACTGTTAGCGATTGCGGACCCAAGACCATCGTGCTTGATAAAGATGGTAGTCTACTGACATTGAATGCGTCCTTATGATATAGATAGCAGGCGGACTCTGTCCGTCTGCAATTTAATCTTCTGCATATTCTTTATACTTATATATTCTTTTTATAATTTTTCATCTTATGGTAAGACAAATCCTTCTTACGACCGGTCTTGCTCTTAGTGCGTCAGCTTTTGCCGGCGTACATCAGACCGTTGTCGAGAAAGCTTCTCCTGAGGGGATAGCTAAAGTGGCCAGCATTCGAGATCACGTTGCTGAAATGCAGGCTAAAAGAAATGATGGTTCAGTAAAGGCAGGTGCAATACAGAAGGTCTCAGGCCCTGTCGCACAGTGGAAGCGTCCGGCCGGTCAGTTCTGGGGTACCGGTTATGATGCGAGTGATGGAAGCTGGTCCTACCTGACTCCTCTATTCCTTCGTCCATGGGTGGACTATACGTTTGAAAACATTTCTACCGGAGTCAGCGGACAACCAAGTTGGTCCAAGCAGGTCTATTCGCCTGAGGCCAACAACTATGATGTTGTGACTTCGGATAGTGAGAACGAAAGCCAGTCATTCCTTCGTTATGAGCTCTGCGCTGCACCCAGACTTTCATATAAAAATGCCATCACATATCCCACGCAGTTTGATGGTATGACTGAGTCGAAGGCTCCATTCAATGAAATCATGGTTTTTGCCAACGACAATACTCATGTGTTCGATGGAATGAACATCTTGGTAAGCTCACACTTTTGGGGTATGTTCACTCGTGATCCGCAGGAAACACCATATGCCTATTATCGTGGAGCAACGGCTTATCCAGGGATGGAAAATGGCTATTGGTTTGGAACCAATGCCGAAGGGATCAACGCCATGGCTACTCGTTTTGAAAAACCGGATTCCCCTTATCTGCTGAATGCAGTTCATTGGTTCTACTTTTCTTCAGGTCCCATTCCCGCCAATATCCCTTTGACTGCATATGTGTTTAAGACAGCTAACGATGCTGCTGAATATTCCGATGGTTCTATCGGCGCTGAGCTCGGAGATCTTATAGCTGTAGCTGAGTCCTATGTGCCTGCTTCCACTACTGAGGCTGAAGGAACTGTGATGTTTGAGTTCAAGGAGAAAAATCCTGTGACTGGTGCGGAAACCAACATCAGCCTTGAGATTGAAGATGACATAATCGTGCTTGTGACTGGCTTCGATGCAAATCTAGGCAATGGTACTTTCATTACTACTTTGATGTCGACTGATACATATGATGAAGGTTATGGTAATCTTGGATTCCTTGGTTCGTTTAATGTGACTGAAGACGGCAACATCTCTTATGGACTGAAGGCATTCAACAATTTTTTCACTAGTCCGATGCCTAACACTACTCTCGGTGTGCTTGCAGACGTTTCCTATCCTTGGGTGTATCCTTATTTCGTTGAGCAACCCTCTGAGGTTTTCTTACCCAATGAAGAAGAGGTTACTGAAGATGGTTCCAGTCTTGAGTATCTACTCTATCTGATGGCCACTTCAGAGACCGCCGACTTTGATATCACATTCAACGGAGAAGAGGAATGTGACTGGTTGGAAATCGTTGATGTCTATGATGAATATGATGTTGATGAGAACGGTGATGAAGTCTTCACGGGTATGTGCGGACTTGCTTTTGCTGCCGCTCCCAACCCCACGGATGAGAACCGCACATGCGTAGTCAAGATCTCAATCCCGGCAGCTTCCTACGAGATCACCTTCCTTCAGGGTTCCAACAACAATGCCGTTGAGATCGTAGGCGTTGATAAGGCTACTGAATACTTCGACCTCCAGGGCCGTCGCGTAGCTAACCCCGACAAGGGCATCTACATCAAGAAGGCAGGCAACAAGACTGAAAAGGTTATCCTCTGATGGAAAAATCATTCTCCCGCGCCCGTTGAAGGCCACGGAGCATAAACAGAAAAAGGCATCATCCTTTGGGGTGATGCCCTTTTTAATGTCTAATCAGGGTCATTGCAATTGATCACGAATGATGCTATGGAAATTTTGTATTCTCAGCTTTTTTAATTATATTTGCGCAAAACTTCTGAATCATGTGCAATCTAAGATATCCTGTCGGAATACAGTCCTTTCCGGACATCATAGAGGAGGGTTACGCCTATGTGGATAAGACTCACTATATAAAGGCTCTTCTACAGCAGGGAAAGTCCATTTTCCTCAGCCGTCCCCGTCGGTTCGGAAAAAGCCTTATGCTTTCTACCCTTAAAGCATACTTCGAGGGTAGGCGCGAATTGTTCAAGGGTCTTGCTGCCGAAACCATGGATCTTGATTGGACTCCGTCTCCTGTACTTCGTTTTGATTTGAATGCAGAGGATTTTTCGCAGGAAAACGGTCTCGTAAGTCTACTCAATCGGCTGTTAGGGGAATATGAGAAGGAATACGGAATGACTGAAGTCTCGGATACTCTCGCAGGAAGATTCTCACAGCTTATAAGAAGGGCATTTGAAGTCTCAGGCAGAAAGGTCGTGATTCTTGTGGATGAATATGACAAACCATTGCAGGATATTCAGGAATATGAAGAGCTTTTTGAGAAAAACCTTAGGTTATTGAAAAGTTTCTTTGGCAATCTTAAGTCGATGGACGACTATATACGTTTTTCCTTCATTACGGGTGTCGCGCGTTTCAGTAAGGTAAGTATATTCAGCGACCTCAATAATCTGTCAGATATATCCATGGTCAACGAATATGCTGATATATGCGGATGGACAGAGACTGAACTGATCGATAATTTCCATTCAGGTATAAAGGAACTCGCCAAAGAAAGGGAGGAAGACTTTGATACTACATTGAGTGAGATGCGGAAGTTCTACGACGGTTATCTCTTCGCTCCTAAGGGTTCACGTCTATATAATCCTTTCAGTGTATTGCAAGCTCTGAGCGATAGGGAAATCTTCGCTTATTGGTTTGTTACCGGCACCCCGACCTTTCTTGCGAGATGGGTCAGGGATAATGATATCCAACCATGGGAAATCAATGGTTTGGTGTCGACGAAAGATGATCTGACATCTGTTGGGTTTGACAATCTCAATCCAGTACCGCTCATGTTCCAGACCGGATATCTTACAATAAAGAGTTATGACAGGGAATCCCAGCTTTACACTTTACATCTGCCTAACCGCGAAGTTGAATTGGGTTTCTACAGGTTGCTTCTGACTGTCTATGACTCTCGGGCCAATCAACAAGGAGGACCATTTGACTTCGCACGTTTCAAAAGCGATCTGGCCAAAGGCAATATATATGATTTCATGAAGCGCCTACAGTCTATGCTGAAGGATCTTCCCGGGAAAGATCATAATGAATCTACCTATAGAGCCATTACTTTTCTTCTTGCTGGATTATGCGGCACTATGCCTATTGCCGAGCATGATGGCTATAAAGGGCGCAGTGATCTTGAAGTCGCAACGAGCCGCTTTATCTATCTTTTTGAATTCAAGTATAATAAAAGTGTAAAGGCAGCTATGGATCAAATCCATGAGCGGGATTATGCCGGGCGTTTCGCTATGGATCGGCGTAAGGTTTTCCTAATAGGCGCCAACTTTGTAGAAAAGAAAGACCATCGAGGCCTTGAATATGAAATAGAAAACGTCTGACAATCTAAACCTATGGTAAGGGAGCTTCCGGGCACCTACACTGAATTAATATAATTGCAACTCAGGTGTAACACGGATGTAACATAAATTTTATTACTTTGCAGCGTAAAATCCTCTCACCATAGATTAAACTAACGAACAATGGAATTCTGGTTTATCATCATCCTTTCTGTAGTTGCCGTCATGGCCATCGGCCTGTTGCTCTTCCTCGAGCTGATGGGCGATGACGCGTTGCGTCTTCAAAAACTCAGGCATAAGAGGGGAGAGTATATCAACGACCAGACAGCCGTAATCTGCCAGACCATCAAGGATACACTCGACTCGGAAAAAGCCTACAATCTTTTCATTGAGTATATCTTCATCAACAACAAGCAGTTTCTTGAGTTCGTAAAGGATACCCTCCGCAAGATAAGCGAAGCCTACAATGCAGGAGACATGGCTCAGCTCAAAGAATGCATCGTAAAGACTAAGGAGATGAAGGTTGAGCTCAAAGACCAGAAGATCACGCAAGACGACTGCATCTCCACTATCGACAGCACCACCTACATAGAATCGGCTGCATGGCTGCATCTATCCAACTCATGCCGTTTTGACGTCAACGACGGCATATGCCATATGGCCAAGGTATGCATCGAATATCCCACGCGATATGCCGAGCCATTCCCTGAAATCTACAGTGAACTGCTCGAATACCTTCTTGGAGATATCTGCAACATCTGCGACACGTGCCTTGAGCTTATCGGCACTACCGACATCCTCGGAATGCGGGAGTTGCGCAAACGCATGTCGGTGATCCTTGACGAGTCATACGCCAACACGCAGCGTCTCTACGAACTTATCCACGACGGCCGCAGTGAACTCTCCCGCGAGAAGCGCATAGCCCTTCAGTATGCCCTCAATGCATTTCAGGAGCTTCACTGCATGATCTACACGCTCCGCCGCTTCGTGCTCGCCAATCTCTGCATGACGCTCTCCCTCATGAATGTGGATCCCACCTTAAGCAATCCCTATCCCCATTCCCCCATCAAAAACTGACTTTATAGTGAATGTAAATAGAGACTGGTATATAGTGAATGAAAAAAGTGAATGGGAAGGCTGCTGAAAATAGCCTTCCCATTCACTTTTTTCATTCACTATATAATCAGTACATTGGCTTGAAGCCGTCAGACTTCACGAACTTCTTGGTGACGTCGCCTACCAGATCGGTGGAATGCGATGTGTCGAGCTTCAGGATCTTTCCCTTCGGACTCAGGTCGCACTGCTTGAGGTCTACGTAGTAGTATCCGGGATTGGTCACGATATCGAAATAATAGAGCTTGTCGCGGAGATTGGAATAGCTGCGCCATTGAGTGCTGCTCAGGTTGGGTTCTCCGGAGATGTTGTATGTGTAGGGAACGCTGCTGTTGACCAGTACCGAGCGCGTGATAGCCGCTCCAAGCTGGGCATCAGATGTCGGCTCCACGTGATGCGCGAAATAATTGGCGCGCACACAGCGGTCGGGACTTGTCACCGTACCCGGAAGCATGTTCTTGCCTCCGATCTTGTCCCAATAGTCAATGATGGCTGTCATAGCCGGCCATTGCGGGTCGTTGGTCATGGCGCGGATGTCGCCCGGATCGTATATGTTAAGGTTGCCGTGGTCAAACTCGAAGATGATCGACTTGCCGCTCGCGTCGGTCACTCCCCAGTGAAGCGTGGAGACCGTGCCGCCGTCGAAAGTGGCGCCCTCGATGCTGAACTTGGTAGAGCGCAGAAGCTGCTCCACATCGTCGGTAGTGGCGCAGTTGTCGAGTATCCAGCCTACAATCATTGCAAGCGAGATAGGAGGATTCTTCTCCCTCTCCTCATTGTTGTAGATGGTGCCTTTGCAGAAAAGACCGTTTACGGAAAGTCCCTTCTCGTTCATGCCCTCCGTGATACCTCCGTCGTAGCCTACGGCATATGCCGCGCCGTATTTCGACGTCCAGTTGATGCCGTTGGGCTTAGAGGAGCCCTGCTTGTAGATACCTGCGGGATAGACATAAAGGTTTGTGGGGATGGGTGTCTTCCAGTCGAGGGAGCGGCCGATGATGTAGAGGCTGTCCGCTCCTTCGTAGATCACGCGTGTGCAGGCGTCGCCCTGTGCGGGCATGGCCGCTGCCGCCATTCCTATTGCTCCGAGTGCCAAAGCTTTACCGATATTCTTCATAGTATTGTTCTTTTTATAGTTTATAGTAAATTTAACATCATAACGCCCGGGCGCCCAAAAAGGTTTGACTTTTACCACCACTGCCTTCAAATAAATTATTTTTGCATATCTGAAAAAAAAATGTTATCTTTGCAAGTGATTATGAAATTTAAGTAATATGCCTCGTGCATTATGAAACATATCAAGCATGGAAATCTATAAAATACTTGTTGTAGACGACGAACCCGACCTGTGCGAAGGTCTGAAACTCAACCTCGAGATCGAAGGTTATGAAGCCGACACAGCCTATTCGGCGGAAGAAGCACTCGAAATGGACCTCACTCAGTACGACCTCATCCTCCTCGACGTCATGATGGGAAAGATGTCCGGATTTGAGATGGCCCGCATCCTCAAGCGCAATCCGGCTACGGCCCGCATCCCCATCATCTTCTGCACAGCCAAGAACGCTGACGACGACATGATCGCCGGCCTCAACCTCGGAGCCGACGACTACGTCACGAAGCCCTACAACATCCGCAACATTCTGGCCCGCATCAAATCGGTGCTCCGACGCACCGAGCGCACTGGCTCCGGAGCTCCCTTGCAGGGGGCTGTCGCTGCCGCTGTAAAGGCTGAGGAAGTAAAGCAGAAGCGCGTCATCCGCGAAGAAGGGCTCGTAATCGACCTTGACCAGATCGTATGCACCATAGATGAAGTGCCCGTAAGAATGCCGCGTAAGGAATTCGAGCTTCTCTCCCTCTTCATGAGCAATCCCGGAAAGATCTTCTCACGCGAAGACATCCTCCAGAAGGTATGGAGCGATGAAGTGGTGGTGGTCAACCGTGTGGTAGATGTCAACGTCACCCGTCTGCGCGCCAAGATAGGCCGATACGGCAAGCTCATCGTGACACGCTCCGGCTACGGCTACGGCTTCAAAGTCTAATTAATCTTTAATCTTTAATATTAAGAATCACGTGCGTCCCATAAAGATCAGCTACAGCACCAAACTCCTTGCGACGGTGGTGGCAATCCTCACGCTGTGCGAGGCGGCTTTCCTCGCCTTCCAGTTCAATCGTGAGCAACGCTACCGTCAGGATATGCTCAACGCCCAGCTGACTATCCTAAACTATCAGCTCCTCGACCATTACGAAGGGGGAGTGGTAAATGTGGAACTCTGGGAACGCACCATCGACCTTCCCATCCAGGAGCTCCAGCTTGCCATCTTCGACTCGAAGGGCAACGTGGTCTACAACAATTCCGAAATCGAAAGGATCGTAGACCCGCTCGGGCTTCCTGAGATAGAGATGGCCAACGAATCGCCCGACCATCGCGGTTTTTCAGTTCATAACGACGATGAAGTGGACGGCGACGATTTCTTCTACTATGCCGCTCTCAAGGAGGGCGACCTCTATGCCCGCACCGGTGCCCTCGGACACGATGTGGGCATTGCCGAATTCATGCAGATCGACCGTTCGTTCATCTGGTATGCAATCGTCATCTACATCCTGATCACTGCGCTCGCCTGGTATGCATGTTCGCGTGTGGGCAACACTGTGAAGCGACTTTCAGAGTTCGCGCAGGCGGCCGAGAAGGGTGAGGAAATCTACGACACAAAGGTGTTCCCCCGCAACGAACTCGGCATGATCGCCCACAATATCGTCTTGATCTACGTGCGCTGGCAGCGTACACTCGCTGAGCGCGACCGCCAGGCCGCGCTTGCGAAGAAAGAGGAGGAGGAGAAGGCGAAACTGAAGAGGGAGCTTACCAACAACATCAACCATGAACTGAAGACCCCCGTCTCCGCCATCTCCCTTGAGCTGGAGACAATACTGACACACCGCGACAAACTTTCTGAGGCTCAGCTCACGATGCTGCTCAACCGCTGCAAGGCCAATTCAGACCGTCTGCTGACCATGATCAAGGATATCCTGGCCCTCAACCGCCTCGAGGAGGGTGCGGAAAACATACAGCGTGAGCTCCTGTCGCTCCGCGACATCGTCGACGATGTTACCGACAATCTGCTTCCGAAGGCCGAAGACGCCGGCATAGGGTTTGAGATCAATCTTCCCGAAACCATGATGATGCTCGGCAACGCTCCGCTTCTCGAATCCATCTTCAACAATCTCGTCAACAACTCCATTCTTTATTCAGGAGGTTCTACAGTCTCCATCTTCCTTCAGGAGGAGACCGACAAGGGCTACCGCATCATAATATGCGACGACGGCATCGGGGTAGGAGAGGAGCACCTCGAGCATCTGTTTGACCGTTTCTATCGTCTTGAGACAGGACGCAGCCGCAAGAAAGGCGGCTCCGGCATCGGCCTGGCCATCGTAAAGAGCGCGGCCAAGTTCCACGGCGGCGACATCACCGTCCGCAACAACCCCGCCGGCGGCCTCGAATTCACCCTCACCCTCGCCAAGTCAATGTAGCCACC
>CAMWMK010000023.1 GCA_947175295.1 uncultured Porphyromonadaceae bacterium | reverse complement strand
ATCCTATCAATCCTACGATCAATATCAGCAGGAAAGGCAGGATATAGACATACATATTTGCAAGCACATAGTTGGTATGGCTGCTCTCCCCCATCTTCATGAGATAATCCACGACATACTTGAAGATCGAATCATTGGTCATTCCCGCATACAGCGCCTTCCTGACAAGATAGGTGTGAATGCCGTCATAGGCACAGAATCCACCATTGAAGCCATGCCCACTGAAGAAGAATATAACGATATCGTCTTCCTTGGCCTTGCTGTAGACCTTATTCATCGCCATGATGATCTTTTCCTTAGTGGCGACGGAGTCGAGGAGCAATACATAGTCTATCGAACCATCAGTGTAGCCTCCCTTCCTTCCGTCGGGCCATTCATAGGTAGCGTCCCACATGATCTGCGGAGCCCAGACGCGGTTGATCGTAGACCAGTCCTTGTAGGCGCTTTCCGCTTCGGGGTCGCTGAATATCTCCTTCCCCTTGCGGTAGTCGAAGGAAGTCGACTTCCAGTTGATGAGGTCGTCGCTTGTCAGAAGACATATGCCGTAATTGGAAAGGAACTATTTTTTCACCATACCGATAGTAATTTTGCAGTCGTAATCACGAGACAAGCTTAAACTATGAGAAAACCCGCCAAGAAGAATTTCGCATATTCCCAAAAGCTCATGGCTATCATGCAGATGAGGCAATGGATGGCTTCCGGGGCCACTCCCCTCGATATGGTCCGTTGGATCCGGAAGGAATATGCAGGGGCCAAAGATGACGACACCCGCCGACATCTCGGGCTTATGATGTGTGCCGCCATGTCGGCAGCCGACAGCATGTCCGCCCGACATGTCGCCGAAAAATGTGCCGCTATGTTCAGCCTCCCGCTGCTTAAGGGAATGTCGGCAGGTGAATCCGCGATGATAGAAATGGCCGCGATGCACGGCTGCGGGGATATCGACTGGACAGAAAACTTCAATCCGTATTTCGCCAAGTCATGCCGTCTTCCTTCAGCGGCGTCTCCGGCCGCTACCGTGGTCAAGGCCCTCACCGCATCCGACCATACGAACATCCTGACCGTAGACAGGCGGAATTCCGTCTACTTCATGCGCGACTCAAACGGCGACTCATGGCTGATCGCGGTAAATAACTGCTGCAGCGATATGCTGGTCGATGAGGAACCCATCTGTGGAGAGGCACCGCTATATTTCACGGAAAGCACCCACTTCGTCAGTCCGGTATGGATTGTCAGGCAAGTGGCGAATATCCTCGACTACATACTGACGCGTATCGGTTACCCTCCTATCCGTATTTCCAAAAGGGTAATATTCCAGGGTTCCGGAGCCAATCTTATCAATGAGAGTGATTACCGCGAAAACGGCATGTGGCGCGATGTCGATGTGATCACCCTCGACAAGACCAAAGTGAAACCCTTTCCAGCACCCGCGATACCCGTCGTGGATATCGACCGGTATCCTTCCGGCAATGAGCAGGAAGTCAGCGCAATGCTGTATCTGAGCGTCATGGCCACCGCAGAGGTGATTGAAGGTTTCGATGTCAGGAAACACGGCGACATGACTCCGGAGGTAATAGGTGAACTCTGTCGGAAGAGCTGTGTGTTTCCGCCCGACAATTGGGAAATATTGATGGAATATGATGATGAAGAACAATAAAATGAATGCGATGAAAGACGATTACATGCCTGTCGACGCTATGCCTACCGTAAAGGAACTTGATGTCCTTCTGCGTGACTTCGAGGAGAAATGCTCCTTCAATCAGAATGATGTGTGCCCCGGTGTGATGCCGGAGGCCGCCTGTCCCGCAGGCTACGGGGAGGAAGCCGACGGCAGGACTGCCTTTGACCAGCTCATGGAGATGGAGGGTCTGGAGAGTGTGAAGGAAGCCATCCGCACGCAACTCTGCTACGCGAAGATCATGAATATGCGCAGGGAACTGGGGTTCAAGGCTCCGCGACGCGTATTCAATGTGATACTGACCGGCAATCCCGGGACCGGCAAGACCACTGTCGCACGCCTTATAGGGCGTATATTCCGGGAAGCCGGGCTTTTGAGCAAAGGGCATACCGTGGAGACAAACCGCGCCGGTCTGGTAGGCCGGTATATCGGCGATTCAGAAGCAAACACGAGAACAAAGATCGAGGAGGCACGTGGTGGCGTACTCATGATCGACGAGATGTATGCCCTCACGTCGGAGGTACCCGAGGGGGGCAGCGAGACCCGCGATTTCGGCGTAAAGGTCATCGATACGCTAATGACGGTCCTCAGCGACCCTGCGGCCGACATGATAGTCATAGGCTGCGGCTATCGCAAGGAGATGGATCACTTCCTGAAGGCCAATCCCGGCCTTGCCTCAAGGTTTCCTATGGTCCTTGATTTCGAGGATTTCTCCGCCGACCAGCTATGGGCCATCACCCGCCGACGCCTCATGGAGTTTGATTTCATCGTCTCCGATGAGGGCGAAAAGGCTATTCGTGAGCTGATAGGTCAGGCATCGGCCGTCAAGAACTTCGGCAACGGCAGGTTTGCTGTCACTCTTGCCGAGAACTATCTCATTCCCGCCCTATGCAGCCGCATCTTCAAGGCATGGCGCAGCGGAGCCATGAGCGCCGGCCGCATGAAAAAGCTCAGCGTGGTGGAGAAGTCGGATGTCCCGGAGCTTGAGGTGATGTTTCCGCTGGCGGGACGCGCCCGTGGCCGTGTAGGGTTCAAATGATCGGATATTTGCACATCCGGAATATTGTTATTATCTTTGCAGACGCGAATAGCGCATAAGGCTCCATAGGACCGGAACAAATGACAGCAACCAAAAACCAACACAGCGATGCCAAAAGACAATCAGACATCAGATCCGCTTCTCAAGACTCTGAGCAAAGAGCGTATGAAAAGACTTATGGAAATAGACTCCTATCTTTCCCGGCGAGGCCGGGAAGACAACCCCGCCTCGATAGCCGAGCTATGCGACCACTTAGGCATTACCGACCTGAATCAGAGACGCGGTATCAGAAAAAACATCGACAGCCTCTGGGAACTGTCCGAATCGGATGAATCCAACTTCAAGATGATCAGGGTCTCGTCAGGCAAGGACAGATCCGTGAGATATATGATCAAGCCGGGACATTCCCTTTTTCGACGCACCCTCGCCGATCTTTTCGGACGAGACCTGACACCTGTGGAGAAAAAGCTGGCCCACGATATTTTCCACAATCTGGAGCATTTTCAGATTCCCGGCCTCAGACATATCGAAGAGCTGACAGAGGTGTCCGCCTCGGGGCCAAGCGAGCGACTGGCCGGACGCATATGCATCGACCTGGGGGTCAAGGCTCCCGAACGCAGCCAGGTGCGTCTCTTCTCCGGGCTTTTCGAAGCGATCGCCGCCCGGAAGGTCATCAGACTGCATTATCGGCCTATGAGGAATATTTCCGACATTGAATCAGAGCCGTCTTCAATTCTGTTCTGCCCTTGGAAACTTAAGCTTTTCGGTGACCGGTGGGGTCTCATAGGGATGGCTTCCTCCGATTCCTTCATATTGAAGTTCTATCTGGATCAGATAGTGGCTTTCGAGGATACGGGAAAAGTGTTCATGGAAGCGGAGGTCCAGAGGCTCGACGGAATCTTCGACAATATAATAGGTATGGACGCGCCGCGCCACTTATGCGAGCGGCATCCCGATCCGACCGGAATCGAGGAGCCGGAAGACATATATGTCTGGGTTGATCCTGTCCGAGTGCAGTATCTTCGTTCGTTTCCGCTTCATCCCAGCATGGATGAGATCGATGATGACTGTGAACTGAGCCGCGAACTGCGCGAAAAATACCCCGGACTTCCGGAGGGGGGATCCATTTTCAGCATGAAGGTCTATGTCAACCACCCGCTGAAGCAAACGCTCGCCATGTATCTCGACCGTATGATAGTGCTCGAGCCCGAATCGCTTCGCCTCGACCTTCAGCAGCGTGTAGCCCGCATGCACAACCTCTATGCAGCGCTTTAATTTTGAAAAAATATCAGTATTTATTGTATTTAACAAAATTTTTCATTAATTTTGCCTTTGAATCAAAAACAAAGCCTCAAAATGAATACCAACAACTCTTTTCCCTACGGTTTTTCATGCCATGGCATAATGTTCGCTGACTGTCTGTCATGAGTGTCGCGTTACGCCTTCTGAGAGTCTGTTTCGACGGACGCATCACAACCTCCGAACTCTCCATGTTCAGGGGCGCGATGATTGCCATGTCCGGAGGAAATCCGCTTTTCCACAATCATGCGGCCGATGGATTCCGATACTCGTATCCTAAGATACAGTATAAGCTTGACGGCGGTCGTCCCTCCGTGCTGGGTATCGGCGAGGGTGCGTCGGCTTTGGCGGAGATGTTTGACGGGAATGCCGGTTTCACGTGCCGTCTCGGCAGAAGACTGTTTGCGACGGAGGTATCTTCGATAGCGGAGTGGGAGGAGGAAGTCTCCTTTGTCCCCTCCCCCGTGACATACCTTATCCACGACTGGCTTCCCCTGAACGTCGGTAACTTCAAGGATTACCGTGCCGCCGGGGGCATGATCGAACGACTGACGATGCTTCAGCGAATCCTTCTCGGAAATATCCTGTCGTTCGCCAAAGGGATGGGGATATTCTTTCACGATGAGGTAGGATGCTCGATCATGGATATGCAGTCCACAGGTACCTCCACATTCAAGGGAGTAGACCTTATGAGCTTTTCCGGACGGTTCTCCACCAACGTCAGGCTGCCGCAATGGATCGGTCTCGGGAAGGCCTCCAGCCTCAATCACGGAACGATAATAAGAATATAAAACCATGAACAATACTCAACACAAGCCAATGTACCTTTACGGAGCAGCGGTCCAAGGCATCCAGGGATTCATCTTCCAGACCAACAGGCTAAGGGAGATAGTGGGTGCGAGCGAACTTGTAGAGCGGATATGCACCGGTCTCTTCGCTCAAGTGCTTGATGCCGCAAAGAAAGCCGTGAATCCATCTGGAGAAATAGAAAAACTCGAAAACGATGAAAACGCGATACTCAATGCCGCCGGCAACATAAAGTATATCTTCACCAACGAGGATGTCTGCCGGAAAGTGGTCCGCATATTTCCGAAGACCGTAATGGAGTTCGCACCCGGCATTACGATCAGTCAAAGCGTGGTACAGTTTGATCCCGAAGATAACAAAGGCTTCGGCAAGGCTGTACAGACACTGGAGACAAACCTCCGCACCCAACGTAACCGTCTGATGCGCGACCTTTCGCTCGGACTTATGGGGATACTGCGCAGCCGGGAGACGGGTCTCCCGGTGACACACATCAAGGAATATAAAGAAAAAACCGAATACCTCGATTCCGCCACATACCATAAGCTTTATGACGATAAAGGGAAGCGTAAGGAGACGTTTACCGTATTGTGCCGGAAAGCTTTCGGTGACGCCATAGATTCCGACGGACTGTATAGGCAGCATCGCCTTCCCATCGACATAAAGGACATGACGCGCCACAACGACTGGGTTGCCATAATCCATGCCGACGGCAACGGACTCGGACAGATCGTCCAGAAGATAGGCAAGGATAAGAAGAAGTTTAAGGATTTTTCCAAATTGCTTGATGAGGCCACCATGCTGGCGGCGCAACTTGCTTTTCAGAAAGTCGTGATGAAGGATCTGTCGAAATACGAGACCATTCCGATGCGCCCCATCGTCCTTAGCGGCGATGACCATACCGTCATATGCCGGGGCGACATAGCGATTCCATACACAAAGGCGTTCCTTGAATTTTTCGAAAAGGTAACCCAGGAAAAGCTTAAGGGCATGCTCAAAGGCGACGGGGAACCGGTCTTCAATGACAGATCCGACAGACTGACCGCATGTGCCGGTATCGCTTTCGTCAAATCATCGTTTCCGTTCCATTTCGGCTATCAGTTGGCGGAGGCGCTTTGCGACAGAGCCAAGAAGGATACCAAGGCCATTTTCAACGCCGGGATCGGCAACTTACCGGCCTCCTGCCTGATGTTTCACAAGGTCCAGGACAGCTTCGTGGTGGACTACCGCGACATAGTGGCGCGTGAACTTACCCCTCAACCAGACATCTCCTTTGAGTTCGGTCCTTATTATATCAAGGATGTGCCTCAGGAAAAAGGCAAACGATGGAATATCAAGGAATTGCTTGACAAGTGTTCTCTCCTTAACAATGAAGATGGCAATGCCGTAAAGTCAGGACTGCGCAACTGGCTTACGCTGCTCCACGAAAATCCCGGTATGGCCGGACAGAAATTGGCTCGTATGCACGCCATCACCACTGACAGCAAACTGAAGGAAATGATCAGAAACGTCACCGAAACGTCTGTGCGGACCTTAACTATCGAGACTGCAGATCCCGGGAAACCAATGACAGTGTCAGTATATCCGGTCTACGACATTCTTGCCGTCAACTCAATTACCAACCAGACTACAAAGATCAAGGAATGAAAATACAGTATAAAGTCAGATTCTTCACCGACTGGCACTGCGGTTCGGGTATGTCCGCCGGAGCCGATGTGGATGCACTTGTAGTGAAAGACCGTAATGGACTTCCCTATATTCCGGGCAGGACTATAAAGGGTCTGCTCAGGGAGGCGGTGGATGATATAATAAGCTTCAGAACCACGGATATGGAGAAAGCGAAAGCGGATAATGGCGGAAGATCGGCGGATGACTGCCGGCGGTTGGTCATGGAAGCGTTCGGATATTTTGACGGAAAAGCTGAATCGAGCGTCGGTGAGCCACGGCCTGAGATGAGGAGGGGATGCGCTTTCTTCAGAAATGCCGAACTGCCGGAGGATGAGCGGAACGCTATCGTGAAAGACGGTCTTCAGCCGTATCTCTACCGGACAATTTCCAACACGGCCATTGACGAGTACGGAATCGCGGTGGATCACAGCCTGCGCCGTATGGAGGTGACTGTGCCCTGCGCCCTTGAGGGTGAGATCCTTGACCTTCCGGATGATGAGGAATTCAAAAACCTTATGATCGACGCCCTTAAATATATCAAGCGGCTTGGCCAGAACCGTAACCGTGGACTCGGACGCTGCGCGTTCTCGGAGATTCCGGTTGAGGAAAAGAAAACTCAGAAAAAGGAATAACGGCATGAAGACACTGAAATTCAAATGCACATTGCTCACTGATGTGATACTCAATATGAAGGCGGCCACCACAGGCCCCAACGAGACCCTTGACTTCATACCGGGCAGTAATTTCCTGGGGATCGCGGCGGCGACTCTATACGGGGATGACAGGATATCACCGGAAACAAAGTCGGTGCTTTTCCATAGCGGTGAGGTTCGTTTCGGCGACGCGCATCCGTCGCGCAATGGAGCGAGGGGACTGAAAGCGCCGGCGTCCATGTTCTATCCCAAGCTGAGCGGTCCGGAAGAGGAACTTTATATCCATCATCTCATACCGTCAGAAAAAGACCTGAGCGGGATTCAGCTCAAGCAGTGCCGTCGTGGTTTCTACGATTTCTCGGGTAACGACAATATCGGAAGATTGATTCCGACAACAACATCTTTTGCCCTGAAATCCGCATACGACCGCCGGGAACGCCGCTCAAAAGACGAGCAGCTGTTCGGCTACCAGTCTCTCGGGAAAGGACTTACAATGTATTTCACCGTGGAGTTCGATGACAGGGCCGCGGAATTTATGGAAAAAGTCAGGAAAGCGCTTGTCGGCGACAGACGTATAGGCCGGTCACGCTCGGCACAGTACGGACTTGTCAATATCGAGTATGTCGGAGACAATGGGTTCATTGAAATTGATGGAGGACAACCCTTCACGGAGAAAAAGGAGAAATATGCAGCAGTCTATGCAGATTCACGCCTTATCTTCCTTGATGAATACGGCATTCCGACGTTTCGCCCTACCGCGGGACAGCTCGGACTCGCGGGTGAGGTTGACTGGGGGAAATCGCAGATACGCTCTTTCCGGTATGCTCCGTGGAACTTCAAGCGTCAATGCTTTGACACCGACCGCTGCGGCCTGGAGAAGGGAAGTGTTCTTGTCGTGCGTCTTCCGAAAGACGACAACGCCATAGACTTCAGTTCCCGCTATGTGGGATCCTATCGCAATGAAGGTTTCGGACGGGTCATCTACAATCCTCCTTTCCTTAAGGCCGACAATGAAGGAAAAGCCCTATATGCTCTGGCAGCTGATCCAAAAGATAAGAATAAGGATACTTGCAGGAAAGATGACAAGTCCAATGTGTCCACTCCGCTGATCGCCTATCTTAAAGGCCGGAAAAAAGATGCGGAAGCTTATGAAAGCGCTATCCGTATCGTAAATGAATGGACGGAGAAAAATGCCCGTCTTTTCAAAAAGGTTGATTTCGCATCGCAATGGGGTACGGTCAGGAGCATCGCCACATCGGCTGAAAGCCTGGAAAAACTAAAGGAGGATCTGTTTGGCGTCGACGGGAAAGACCCGAACGGTTATCTCATGCATGGCATAGCCAAGGACAAATGGAAAGGGCAGCGACTGGAAGCGCTTCGGGATTTTATGAATAAGGTGCAGGCAGACAAGCTCCTGTCGGATGAAATGGCACGTCTTGCGATAGTCAACCTTGCCTCCGAAATGGGGAAAAAATGAGATGATCATGGAAAATACAAATCAAAACAACTACAGCCGGCATTTTCTGGCACGTATTGTGGTGGAATCGGCCACTCCCCTTGCCGTCGGTTCTGGAGAGAAGGACATCCGTACCGATTCGCTTGTGGCTACCGACTGCAACGGACTGCCATACATTCCGGCCACATCCATAGCCGGGGTGTTACGTTCAATGTGTGTGGACAAAGAAGCCGGGGATATGCTGTTCGGCTATCAGAACGGCGACTCCGGACACGGATCGGAAATAATATTCACGGAGGCAAGGGTGATCGACAGCAAAGGACGCGTCATAGACGGCATCAACACTTCAGCGATCGAGTCGGATCCTTTGCTGAAGCACTATCAGATGTTGCCGGTGCGCCAGCACGTTCGGCTCAACGGAAAGGGAGTTGCCGTAGATACGGGACTGTTCAATGAACAGGTGGTCTATGCCGGAACCCGTTTCTGTTTTGAGATCGAGATGGTCAGCGACGGTTCGAATTTCAATCGGTTTGAGGAAGTGCTGCGGAAGATATCGACCGTTGATTTCCGATTGGGCGGGGGCACTCGCAAAGGATTCGGGAAAATCCACATTGTGCAGGAATTCACCAAGTGGATATGCCTCGACCTGAACAATGAGGATGACCTCAGACTGTATCTGGAAAAGACCTCGTCGCTCGACGACGGTTTCTGGGATAAATCGGTCGGTTTCCACAATCTAAGTAAAGAGACCGATACCGGTGAGGAAACCGATGAACGTAATGTTGATGTCTATAGTCTCAATCTGAAGCCGGAAGGTTTTTTCCTTTTCGGGTCAGGATTCGGCGACGATGACGCCGATATGACTCCGGTGAAGGCGAAAAAGGTGGAATGGAGCGAAAGCGCGGATGGCCGCGGACGTACCGAGGGCTGTATGAAAGAGAATCTCGTGCTTATTCCGGCATCTTCATTAAAGGGAGCCCTGGAGCATAGGGTAGCGTTCTATTGGAACCGTAACCAGCACGTTTTCGCTGATGAACTGACACCGGAAAAGTTAAATGAACTTACGGATAAGCGCAACGCAGCCGTAAGGGTGTTGTTCGGATATGAAGAAGCTGCCGCCAAGGATGGTAAGTCTTGTGTCATCATGCGCGGCAACGTTATATTTTCCGATATAATCGAAGGTACGGTGTATGACAAGATCCTCAATCATGTGGCGATCGATCGATTTACAGGAGGCGCCATAGGAGGCGCTCTTTTCAGCGAGAAGGCCTCCTATGGAGGATCCAATGATACGGATTTCCGTTACGAGACAGAGATCCTTATTGACAATACAGGTCTCAAAAGGGCATGTAAGCTGGAATGGGGCGAAGACAGCAGCGAGAAAGCGGACGAACTCAAGTCTGTTTTCAAGGCGGCCCTCGATGACCTTTGCAAAGGGATGCTGTCTCTTGGAGGGGGAGTAAACCGCGGACACGGAGTTTTCAAAGGAAGTTATAACGTATTGGAGAATAAGACACATGAAGGCATATGATATTCCAGCTATTGAGTATGTAGGTTACTACTGGATGAGCGACCGCACGGAGCCGGTAGTGATAGGAGATAAAGCGGGCCGTTCTATCGAAGCGTTGCCTGATGAGTTTAAGGAATGCCTCGGTGATCCCTCGGCGAATCCTTTTGTGGTGGAGGCCCAGCTGTTTTCTCCTGAGCGGCGTTTATCGTTCGGCATCAAATATGTCGACGGAACATACGTTGTGTCAGAATACAAGGATGTTCCCGCAGACGTTTCCTCGACGGCTCTTGGCGACAGCGTGACACTGAAGCGTTACGTGGCCAACCGTATGGGTAAAAGGAAACTGCGTTTCCTGCAGTATTGGGAGGAACGCAAAGATCCGCTGTGTGAAGGCATGGGTGTGCTTCAGCCTGCCGCGCAGGTTTTTATAGGTTTTGAATCGACAACAGCAAACAACAACAGCAAACAGCAATGATAAAGGCACCATATAATTTTGTTCCTCTTCCGGATAAGGTGGTCTTTCCGGATTGGGGACCGTTGATTTCGCAGGACGTGCCGTTTTCCGACGGCATCAGCGGGACAATCTCCCTCCGCCTTAGGGCGGAGAGTCCGATATTCGTGCGCAACGGTCATACGCGCAAGGATGCGGAAGAGAAGTCGATAGAATATTCATCCTTCAGCAACGTGGATGGGAAATACTTCATCCCGGGCACAACAGTTAAGGGAGCGATCCGTAGTGTCCTCGAGATACTCACTTTCGGCAAGATGCGGCTCGACCGCAACGCCCGCTTCGCCCAGCGCGAATGGAACAATAGACCTCTATATACCATAAAGGGGGATCAACGAATAAGATGCGGATGGCTGAAAATCAGTGACGACGGAAGTTGCGAGATAACGGATTGTGGCCGCCCCTACCGAATAGGCCATGGCAGGATTGATGCCTATCTTAAACATGAAGTATTCAAAAATCAGTTTTCCGAGCATAATACACAGGGTCTTAACGATAAGCGATTGATTGGAGAGGAAGAGATTGATCCCAAGACAGCCTATTATAAGTATCGCCTGATTGAATCCTCCTTAAAAAAATTTCGTGACATAAAATTCTCCCGCGACAATGACTATGCCAACGATAGGCAGCCACGACGCCTTGATGTGGACCCCCATGGAGAAATCGAGGGAACCATAGTGCTTACCGGCCAGCCTGATCAATGGAAGGATCCAAGACCCAGAAGGTGGGTAAGTGATGCGGGGAAATACTACGAATTCGTATTCCCTACTCCAGACAGTAGGGCCAATCGTTATTGTCTGTCTGAAGATGAATTCAATCAATATAAGTTCATTTATGCGGATTCTCCGGATTGGAACTATATGGTAGAACGAAAACCCTATGGTGAGAGAGGGATTCCTGTATTTTTCCGGGTTCAGAACGACAGACTCAAGGATTGGGGGTTATCTTATATGTATAGGCTTCCCTATGTGGAGACACCGTTTTCGTCTCTTCCTGAGGAGCATCAGGAAGACAGAATTGATATGGCTGAAAGTATTTTCGGCTATATAGGTAAGGATGCGTCCCTTAAAGGCCGTGTTCAGTTCTCTCATTTTATGAGTGAGGTGAGGGCGGAAGTGACAGGTAATCCTGATGATGATGTCCCTTTGATACTGGCATCTCCCAAGGCATCCTACTATCCCGCCTATGTAAGTCAGGAAGGAAGTTCCGGACATCTTTCAGGAGCTTATAAAACCTACAATGACGGCACAATCAATGGTTGGAAACGCTATCTGCGTAGAACTGATACGTATGGGAGAATTACCCGTAGACCGGATGAAGATCACGCCGCTTCCGAGTCAATGGTCACTATAATAAGACCTGTAAGCGATGTGGTGTTTGATGGTACCGTACGTTTCCATAATCTACGCCCTGAGGAGGTCGGCGCTCTTTTGTCCGCTCTTACCTTCCATGACAATCAGGATACCTGCCGTCATCTCATAGGAATGGGTAAACCTTATGGATACGGAAAGATGGCTCTGGAAATTACCGGTACTGAATTCCATTCGGTTGGGACTGTGACTGAAGATAAAGATTTATTGGATCGCAAAGGTTATATGGAGGTATTTGAGTTTTTCATGAATAAGTCAATTCCTAATTGGATCGGAACTCCGACTGTCAAGGAATTGCTTACGCTTTCTAAAGTGGATGTACCCGCCAATGATTACACCTATATGACTCTTGGAATAAATGGCATTAATGAGTTTGAAGATGAGAAAATCAGAAGGTCATATCTCCAGAAGTTTAGCGAGATAATCAATTCTACAGAAACCTTCGACAGTCTACTTGATTCCCACAGATGCGATATCTCAGAACTTACGAAACAACGAGAGGAGCATCAGCAAAAGATTGAAAAGAAGAAGGAAAATTTAGAAAGAGAGGAGCGTGAAAAGGCATATGAGCAGCGACTGCTGAAGAAAAAAGAAGATGAAGCCCAAGCAAAACGTAAAGAGGCAGAAGCAGACGAGGTTGTGAGACGCATGGAAGAACAGAACCAGAAAAAGGCGGCGGCAACGAAAGCTGCTAAACGTTCCGCAGGACTTTCATTTCTGGAGGAAAAATACGACTCAGGGAAATATAAGGTTTATAATTTCAAAGAAGTCAGGAAGAGAGTCAATGACTATCTTAAAAAGATCTTCGAGGCATCTATCCTGCCGGAAGATCAGTGGCAATATCTTTACACGGCCTTGGTACGAGTTTCAGCAACGACGAATGATAAAGAAAAAGAGGCTTTCTCTGTGCGTGATTCCAATGTATGGAAATATGTGGAAAAAATCACTTCAAAAGAGTTCGCAGATTCAGTATTTGCAGAAGTGAATCCTTGAATTCCTCTGGTCGAGCATATGTCGGTGTGGACGCACGACTCGTACGTCCACACCGTTGTATAATAATGCTGCGTTCCCACCTCCTCTGCGGACTCTGCGAGAGCCTCCGCCGAACACGCATCAAACTGGAATCATTTGCGAAAAAGGATTCCATTGACAATAAGGAAAATAAATCAAAAAAACATGCGGAAATCCTTGGTTTGCATGAAAATTTTTAGTATATTTGCGAAGTTTTTCGGAAAGTAGTGACAAATCGCTGTGGGCCAGAGCCATTACGATGGGTTTCTTAATTTCTGATAAAATGCTATAGCGCTGAGAATCAGGCGGCCACCCCGCATTCCATTAGAATAAGGATTAAGACGGATGTACTTAGACAGCACGGAGCCTCCAATTTTGCCGCCGCGCATTCCATTAGAATAAGGATTCATAAATATCTAATACCCATTATGAAAATAAAACTGTTTGAGAGACTATGCTCCCCTGAGATACTTCAGGAAGCTTGGATTTCCGTCAAATCCAAAAATTAAGCCGGAGGTATTGATGGAATATTGGTAAAGGATTTTGCTCTGTGTGAGCATCCGCCGGACAGGTATAAATCCGGAATCATTTGCGAAAATGGATTCCACTGATAATAAGAAAAATAAATCAAAAAAACATGCCGAAATCCTTGGTTTGGATGAAAAAATTTCGTATATTTGCGAAGTTTTTCGGAAAGTAGTGACAAATCGCTGTGGGCCAGAGCCATTACGATGGGTTTCTTAATTTCTGATAAAATGCTATAGCGCTGAGAATCAGGCGGCCGCCGCGCATTCCATTAGAATAAGGATTAAGACAACGATGCATCGATAACATCGTTGACGTTAGTTGCCGCCGCGCATTCCATTAAAATAAGGATTAAGACGGGCAGAGTGCAGTGTTGATGTATTCGTTCTCGCCGCAGCGCATTCCATTAGAATAAGGATTAAGACTTGCATGCAGCGAAGTCGCTAGCGTTGATAGTGTTTGCCGCCGCGCATTCCATTAGAATAAGGATTAAGACTAACACGGAACGGAAGCAGCGTTGCCATCTGAAGCCGCCGCGCATTCCATTAGAATAAGGATTCCCTTTTAAGCGTCTCTAAGTGTAGTCAGTGTACTCCGTGCAGGTGCGTGTAAGAATGCCTTATCGATAGTTGAGGCTCAGAACATATGAGCATTCCGGGAAAATTTATCGCGGGAACTATTTGTTCACACATTTTTTAATACCTTTGTAGATGGAAAGGGAAAAATGATTTTTTCATGAAAACCAATTAATTTTTACTGTCATGAAGCATATCTCACTTATCTATCCGGCAGTGCTGCTTGTCACCACTGCCCTATCAATAGAGGCGGCACATGCTGATGAGGCCATGCCTTCCATCGAGTTCTCCTACGCCGGGAATCCCGTCGGCGCCGGCGGATACTCCGAGTCTTCCTATAAAGGAGGCGCCATGTTGCTTACCGAGGACATCACAGCACGCTATGACGGCTGCCGCATCACCGAGGTCATCATAGCCAACGGTGAGTTTCATAATCAGCCTGACGCACCGGTGGAGATCTTTTTCACCAAAAACCTTAATGAAAAGGCTTTCGGTAGTGTCTCCGGCAATATGGACATTGACCGTCCGAAGGAATACAAATCCTATCCCCTCCCCCAGCCTGTGGAGATTCACGCCGGGGAGCCTTTCTTCGTCGGATTCGTGACCTGGGCATCTGGGGCCACTGACTATGAGACCAATTTCCCGGTCTATACCGACAACGTACTTCATACCGACCTTCCCGGCGGCTACATCGGTTTTTCCACAACCACCGGAATTCCCGAGGAAATGGACTGGCAGGACGAGGGTTATTCCGGAGGTCAGGTATGCATTCGCCTTCGGATTGAAGGTGAGAATCTTCCGCAGAATGTAGCCGAACTATCCGATATCATAATGCAGGATTGTGTCAATCCAACATCGGTTGCGGATGCCATGCTCCGGGTCAGCAACAAAGGCATCAATCCAATCACGCAACTTGATCTTTCGTATACCGTTTTCGGCGAGACGGAATCAGTCAGTTTTGACTTTCCCGAAGGAGTGGACTATGATCAGTCTGTCTACGTGAACTTAGCTGTCACGGTTCCAAATGAAGGCGCCAACATACCGGTTTCGTTCACAATCGAGAAAGTGAACGGTGTCGCTACCTCAGCCAATGCCAATACCGTCAGGAGCACAACAATACACTCCATCCTGCCGGAGAATGGATTCGGGCGAAAGATGGTGGTCGAGGAGGCAGGAGGCTCAGGATGCGGTTGGTGTCCCCGCGGAATAGTCGGCCTCGGCCAAATGTTTGAGAATTATGGAGAAGAGGCGTTTATCCCCATTTCCGCACATCATATCGGTTATGGAGAGGAGACCTCACCTTTCGGCTACGATGCCTTCTGGGAAAGATACATCACCCACAATCCCTCCTGCCTTGTCAACCGTAATATCGACCGCTATGGAATCACAGATCCGAGTACCGAAAACCTCGAGTGGATCTACAGTGAAGTATCGGCCTCACGGGCTATCGCCGAAATCAACATCAAGGGATATGATGAGGAAAACGGCTGGCTTACGGTAGACTCAGAGGTATCGTTCGCGTTTCCCGAGGAAGACGGTACATACTCAGTGGCATACGTGGTGACGGAAGATGAAGTGGGCCCATATATGCAGTGTAACGAATATTCCGGATCTGAATACGAGATGGGTGGCTGGGAACTGCTTCCAAGTGTCACGCCGACCTACTATGACTTCCTTGCACGCGGCATATCAGACTTCGACGGAACCAGCCTCAATACGAATGGATCGATCAAAGCGGATGAAACCTACACGCACTCCGACAAGGTAAACCTCGTGAAGGTGCGCGACATGGACCGTCTTGCGGTAATCGCCATGCTGATCAACGACAAGACAGGCAGGATAGAGAACGCGGCGCGAATCCCGGTCTCCGGGCTGAACTCTGTAGAGTCCATTACACCGGATAACTCTCCGGCCGAGTACTATGACCTTTCAGGACGCAGGCTCTCCGGACGCCCGGCCTCCGGAATCTACATAGAGCGGCATGGAGGCAACGCCCGGAAGGTGGTTTCAACGCAGCAGTAACCCGAATCAATCAAGTTCCGCTATGATATCTTCAACCAAAAGATCTTCTGTGAGTCTTGATTCAGCCAATATCCTGTCTATATCGTAGAAGTGACGGTACGTCTTAGAAATACCTCTCAGAAGTATTTTCTTATCAAGGATAGCGGCTAATCTCTGGCCGTAGCCTCCCTCGGCGATACCCGGCTCCAATACAACGACAAGTTCGTAAGGATCGAATTCATAGGAGACATCATATGGAAAATGAGACAACAGACAGGGATTGACAAGCTTTACGTCAATCCCGAAGTCTTTGTTCAGATGCCTGGCCACGTCATATGCCAAATCAAAAAAATCACCGACTCCGATGATTGCAACCTTATGTGAATCCGCTTTGGAGGAAAGCTGGAAATAGCTTGAAAATTTATAGGCAAGAAGATGTCTGACGGGAGAGATCTTGATGGAGTCCATTCTAATGGAAGGGGCTAAAATCACTATAGGCTTGTCAATTAATGATTCAGGGCGCTTAAAGACTGCTAAATCAAGCAAGCGGGCAAATTCATCCATAGATACCGGCGCATAGACATATAGATCAGGAATATGGGTAAGCATTGGAATAGCCCCGATTCCTAAATGAGTCTTCGCCTTCTGCCCAAAGACACTTGAGTGGAACGCAACTATAGTGGTTCCGATTTTATTGATCGCCAGTTCCTGGCATATCTGATCATAGGCGCGTTTTAGGAAAGAGTATTCAATTCCGATTATCGGATTGCATCCTCTTTTCTTTAAACCGGCGCATACCGCGACGGCACTCTGCTCACAGATTCCAACATCAATAAAATTGTCTTTCACTTTCTCTCTTTTTGTCTGGTCGAATCCTATATACTTAGGTGTCCCCGCACATACGCATACAGCATGAGGATCTTCCGGCAATACCTTATTGATGAAGAAATCAGCGAATATCTGTTCGCTATGCCATTTTGATTTGTGAATTGAGGAATGTGCGGTCAGTGAATCATACGGAGCCTGCCAATGGAAATTCTCCGGGTTTTCCTCAGCATGATCATATCCTTTCCCTTTCTGAGTATGTATGTGGACCACTGCTGACCCACCGAAGTCCTTAGCCTTTTCAAAAGCGGAAACCAATGCCGACAGATCATTGCCGTTTTCCACTGAAATATATTTGTATCCAAAAATATTGAATATGTTATCACCGTCCTGTTTACTTATTGACTTCAAATGGTCATAGAATTTTCCATCACATTTGGAGATGGAGTATCCATTATCGTTCAATATTATTATGAATTTTCTCAGGTCACCGGCAAGGTGAAGTCCCTCCAATGCCACTCCTCCGCTCACAGATCCGTCTCCGATAAACGGTATGACGTACTCATCTCCATTCATTATGTCGCGGGCACAGGCCAGGCCATATGCTATCGAAATAGAAGTGGATGTGTGTCCTAATTCAAACAGGTCGAAAGGGCTTTCCTCCGGTGCAGTGTAGGTCGAGACGAGGTCGAAACAACCTTCCTCATATGCAATAGCCCGTCCCGTCAGCATCTTATGACAATAGGTATAATGCGATGTGTCGAAGACAATCTGATCCTTCGGGGCATTGAAGACATAATGCAATGCGACAATAGCCTCCACCACTCCTAAGTTGGAAGATACGTTGCCTCCTATGCCGGATGTACGTTGAATTATTTTCCGACGGATTTCCGCGCACAATTCTTCTAATTCTTCAAGATTCCTCTCTTTCAAATCCGCAGGAGATTCAATTGAAGAAAGGATAGATTTGGTCTGCATATACATTTATATTTGGTGTTGATATATTGATGTCTGCAACAATGGTTCTTTATCTGACTCGCTGAACGCTGTCTTACAAAACCTGTGCAAATTTACGAAAATAAGGAATACAAAACAAATTTCCAAAACAAATCATATTTATATTTTTTGAGGAGGAATCATTTTTTCACTCCAATGTCATTAACTTTGCAGACGCAAACGAAAAACCAATCCATCACTTGCCATGCAGAACGCACCAAGCATCAACCTGAAAAAATTCGAGTGCCGTCTCGTAAACTCCTTCGGTGACGGCCACAACCATGAGCTGGCCCAGTATGAATCCTTTGCCGCGTCGATGCAGCGCATAGCGGCATCCAAAGGAATCGACGGTATCCTTCTGGGCAACGTGGTATGCGACAACGTGAGCCTTGACGCGTTACTGCTGACCTCATTCGGCGTGTTCATCATCGAATTCAAGAACTACAAGGGAGTAGACCGCATAAGGATCACAGGTCAGAAGGAATTCCAGTGCCTGAAATCCAACGGGGAGAGAATGACCCTTATCGACGGTAGTTTCCTCAACGTAAAAGGGGGCAGCCTCGCGTCTCCTTACGAGCAGGCCAAGAAGAACCGCATTGCCGTATGCAATACCCTCAAGAGGGTATTCGGCGATGGAACCGCCCGCAAAATCCATGTAGGGGTGGCTATAGTTTTCAACGGCCAAATGGCCATTGAAGGCATCGACCGTATCATTGAGTCGGAACGCAGATGGCTGACAGTGGTAGACTCCAAGGGATTCGAGCAATTCATGTCGTATGTGGCGGACGAACACACCGTCGGACTCGACGCTTCCGAACGTGAGACCATGATCCGCCATATGGATGCCAACGGGTGTGTGCTTGAAAAGGCCAATGTATTCCAGCAAAGCCAGGAATTCTATAAACTGGGTAAATATATAGAGGCTTATGAGAAAGCGGTGCTTTGCGATCCCCTTAATCCTGACGTAGTAGTGCTTAAGCTTGCCTCACTGTATAATATCAGGGACAATAAGAAATACAGCAGGCTTTTCAACGAGCTTTGTGTTGAGCATCTCAACAGCGCGCATCCCATGGTAAGGGAAGCCGCCAATAAATTCATGGGGCTATCATTCTTTATTGGACGACATGGAAATCATGGAGAAAACACAGTATATGACGGAAAGAAAGACTGCTATCTCATAGCCATTCCTGACATGACAAGGGACCTAAAAGACAGGATGGAATCGTCGATTGTCGTCATGTGCAGAGAGGGAGTGGTATTCAGCGCCAACTGTACCGTACTCATCTCCATTCTGATCGCGGTAAAACCCTTTCTGTATACCCTCTTCTCAATATTGTTCTGACACCGAACAGTCAGCGTGAATTCATACACAAAAATGTTTGGAATAATTTTGGAGATATGGAATAAAATCGCTACCTTTGCAGTAAACAAAGGCCATTTACCCTATGACCTCAATTCACGAGACAACAAATCGAACTCAAAACCTTTAAATCAATATTATGAGCAGAAAAGTATTGATATCATTCCTTGGGACGACACAGTATTTCCCGGTTCGCTATCAATGGGATACGAATACGGTATCCGAACGGACACCGTTTGTACAGGAAGTCATCGCCCGCAATCTGTGTAAGGATTGGACGGCGACAGACTGCATAATGATTTTCCGTACGACAAGATCCAATACTAAAAACTGGGTAGATAAGACAGACGAGAACGGGACCGTCACAGGCAAAGGACTTGCCTCTACCCTCATGGATATAGAAGTGACCGATAGAACCGGCTCGAGCAGGAAGCTGGAGTGTGCCATCAATCCCGAAACCGGAGCCGATGCGGACAGCTATATCATAGAGACGGGACTGTCGGAAAAAGAACTGGAAAGTATATTCGACAAGGTATTCGAAAAATTGAACGATGATGACGAGATCTATTTCGACATTACCCATGCCTTCAGAACCATTCCTCTCTTTGCAACGGTTCTCTTCAACTATGCACGCTTCCTAAAGCATACAGCCATCAAAGGCATATATTACGGAGCGTTTGAACAGCTGACGGAGGAATATGAAAGCGTTTCTAATATAAAGCAACTGGCTCCGGAAGTCCAGGACACTCTTGTGGCGCCTATAGCCAACCTTACCAATATCGTCAGGCTGCAGGAAATAACCAGCGCGGCCGCAAGCTTCAGTGATTTCGGAAACCTGAGGGCGTTTTCCAAATTGCTGTTCGGCATAGAGGAACTGGATGTGGACATCAAAAATATCTCAGACGCTCTGAAAGATCTTGACGGATATATACAGACCTGCCAGATCGGAAAGATAGAGAATGGCGAATATATCTCAAGCATCAACCGCAGCATCGTCAGTTTCTGTAAAAGCGCCTTTACTACAGAGGCCCAGAATATACTTTTGAAATCCATATCCAAACAGTTGGAGGCTTTCGGTTTTGTAGGAGAAGCGTCCTATAGTAATATCGAGGCCGCCATAGACTGGGCCGTCAGGTATAATATGATCCAGCAGGCTTTGACAATGGCACAGGAATATATCATCACCATTGCTTACGACTGTCTTTGCGACTCAATGGCGTATGATGGCTTTGTGGGGGCCTTACCTCCCAACACAAAAACAGACAATGCAAACGATTTATATCCTATCCGAGAAAGATTACGAAAGATCATACTTGCGGAAAAGTATCATTCACAGAATAATGACAGTTATGAGTTCTCGAGGAATTCACCTCTGAACAGCCTGCCGGGAGCCACAACTCTGATTAACGATTATCGTGACCTATTTGTGGATATGACAAGGGATTTCAATAGAATCACCGTGTTGCGGAATACCCTCAACCATGCGAACTCCACAAATGCCGCTAACATGGCATATCAGGACTATATCGATGAATTCCGGACACTCTGGGAAAGATGCAAGGAAATAACGAAAACTTATTGAGTAAGCTCATCAACCTCACCAATCATCCTTACTCCGAATGGAGTGAGGAACAGAGGGAGGCCGCACGGAAATACGGAGAGTGCATCGACATTCCGTTCCCCGCCGTGGATTCGGATGCTGACAGCGATGACATAAGCAGACTGGCAGAGCGATATCTACATCAGATATCCGAGTATGGACAAGACGTAACCGTACACGTAATGGGTGAACAGACCTTTTGCTTCGCATTGATCTCAATGCTCATCAAGAAGGGCATCACCTGCATCGCTTCGGCGACAACCAGAGATGTCACAATTCTTCCCGACGGTTCCAGAAAGGTACACTTCCACTTCTCCCGCTTCCGGGAATACAAATAACCTGTCGACGGGGTCAATGTATGGGTATCGGCGATACCCATACATTGACCTATGTCGGCGTAGGCCATCAGGTATCAATAACCGAAGATGTCTTCCTGTGTCAGAACCACTACCTTACCGAGTTTTTTCAAGACGTCCATATCAAGGTCTTCGATGTCGCCGAGGACGCAGTAATAGTATGTACGACCTTTGACGTTGTCTTTCTGGAACTTTACTATGTTGTCGAGTGTCAGGGTGGGCAGTGTCTCGAACACCTCTCGGCGTGTGTCATGGTTCTCGCCCATGTCTTGCGCGTTGATATAAGCCCATGCGATGTCATCCTTGATGATGCGTTCTGTGCGCAGACGCGCATCAAGGCTCTCCTTGGCGAGATTGAAAGCCTCCTGGCTTTCAGGCATGTCGTTGATGATTTCGTTGAAGGCAGTGATGGCATCGCCCATCTTGTCGTTTTGTGTCGCGATCGTCGCTGTGTAGTAGTAGGGAAGATCGAGGTATGAAGGGAAGGAGTAGTATGCATTGGCCGAATAGGCAAGAGAGCGGCTTTCTCGCATCTCCTGGAACACTATGGCATTCATGGAGCTGCCGAAATACTCGTTGTAGAGCTTGCGCATAGGTTCGTTCACGGCCCCGTATTTTTCTCCATTGTTGGAGAACATACTCATGTAAAGCTGCTTTGCGGGATATGGGGCTACGAAGACGATGGTCTCATCGGTGGCCTTCAGAGGATATTTGTCGCTTTTTACTGTAGGACTGAGTGCCTTTACGCCTTTGCCGTGGTTGGAATTGAGCGTAGCTATGAAGTCATCGGGCTGCATGCCACCATAATAAATGACTCGGTGGTCGACGGTGTTGAGGTTTCTGATGGCGTCGATCAGTTTCTGCGGATCCAATTCGCGTAAGTCTTTGGAGTGGGGCGCATCGGTGGCGGAGTTATGCTCACCTCGCATCATATAGGTATTAAGCCTGCCGAAATTATGGCTCTGGTTCTTCTTGTCGTTATCTTCAGACTGAGCGATGCGCTCTACAAGAGCGTCATAAGCATCCTTGTCTACTACGGCATTGGCTATCAGGTCTTCCATAAGGGCCATGGCCTGAGGCATGTTCTCGCTTAGACCGGACAGTATGATATATGAACGTCGGCCGCCGATGACTATCCTGAAATTGCATGCAAGCGAATATAGCTCGTCCTGAATCTGCTGTGCCGTCTTCTCAGGCGTACCGAGAAAGTCGAAATAATCAGAGGCCACATCAAGCAGCGGATCCTGATCGGTGCCGTAGTCGAAGAGATAGGTCACTTGGAAAATGTCGTTAGACGTATTGGGCGTGTAGAGCACTTCCACTCCGTTATTGGCCTTTAGTTTGATAAGGTCTTTTTCAAAATCGACGAATACGGGGTCGATCGGATCGGTTTTCGAGTTGAGGATTTCGGCAAGGAATTCGCTTGTGGCGTCGCGGTTGGTCGCAATCGGGGTAAGCGCCGGCTTGGCTATCTTGAGTTCGTTGGGGTCGTTGCCCTGACGTTTGTAGATGGCTACATAGTTTTCCGGCCCGAGGTATTTGTTGGCAACGCGCACTACATCCTCTTTTGTCACTTTGTCGAGGTTGTTCATACGCTCCACAACCTCGCTCCACTCCTGTCCGTTGACGAAAGCGTCTACATACATATCGGCACGGCTGTCGTTGCTCTCGAGAGCGCGCTGTTGCGCAAGCTTCTCATTGTTGACGATAGCTTGTATCAAGGACTCTGAAAATTCCCCTGCGCGAAGTTTTGCAATTTCCGCTGTAAGCAGCTCGCGGACCTGGTCGAGGGTCTGTCCCGGTTTGGGCTCTCCGATCAGGAGAAATGCCCCTTGGTCGGCAAGATCATACATTCCGGCTCCTGCGCCGAGAGTAAGTTGCGGAAGATTGATGTCTACGTCAAGGAGACCAGTCTTACCGTTTGACAATACCTCAGCTGCCACCTCAAGAGCCGGCATATCGTCGCTTTTGATGGCCGGAGTGCGCCATGCAAGATAAATGTTTTCTGCTTCATTGCCGAGCACTTCCACATCGATTGGCGTAGTGATGGGATTTTCTGCTGTGTAGTTCAGCTTGGGAAGAACCGGGTTTGGTTTCAGATGACCGAAATATTTCTCTATGATGTCTACCATTTCATCCGGGTTGAAGTCTCCGGAAAGGCAGATAGCCATATTGTTGGGTACATACCAAGTCTTGTGGTAATTCTTGACATTGGTTATAGAGGGATTCTTAAGATGTTCCTGAGTGCCGAGTACAGTCTGAGTGCCATAAGGGTGATTTGGATAAAGGGTGGCGAGCATCTTCTCAAACACCTTGCGGCTGTCTTTTGTCAGCGACATGTTTTTCTCCTCGTAGATAGTCTCAAGCTCCGTATGGAATCCACGGATTACGGGATTCTCAAAGCGGTCAGCCTGTATCTTTGCCCAGTTCTCTATCTGATTGGAGGGTATATCCTCTTCATAGCATGTCACGTCCTGGGAAGTGTACGCGTTGGACCCGTCAGCTCCGATTGCCGCCATAGCTTTGTCATACTCGTTAGGAATGGCAATGAGAGATGCCTGATAGCTGACTGAGTCAATCTCGTGGTAGATTTGCGCGCGGGCTGCGGAATCGGTAGTGTTACGGTAGATCTCGAAAAGATGCTCTATGCGGTCGAGCATCGGTTTTTCAGCGGCATAGTCCTGAGTACCTAATTTCTCTGTCCCCTTGAACATCAGGTGCTCGAAATAGTGGGCAAGTCCTGTAGTCTCCGCCGGGTCGTTCTTGCCGCCGACACGCACGGCTACATACGTCTGTATGCGCGGAGCATCCTTGTTGACGGTCATGAAGATTTTCAAGCCGTTTGGCAGAGTATACATTTTGGTTTCCAGCGGATCATTAGGAACAGTCTGAAACTGACGTGCCGCCGGTGCGGATGCCGCCATAACAAGCGCGGCGCCCAACAAAAGTAAGCGAATTTTTTGTCTCATGGAAATGTATTTGAAGTTTGATGCAAAGTTAATGAAATTTTCTTAAAGTTCAAGTTTCGCAAATAATATTTTTTTAAGAAACAGTCTCTCGCACGCGCACGCCCGACGACGTCGACGACTTTTTATCTGGTACTTATTCTGAAAGACCAACACCTACCCGAATACCGAATCTACCCAAAGAGTATAAACCGGGAAAAATACCTTAAATATTTGTCTTCATAGAAAATATTTGCTAACTTTGTAGCCAGACACTCTAAAATAGGACTTATGGAAGTAGGAAACAAAATTACCAATCAAGGTAACTTAATCAAAATTACACTTGATCTATATCTTTTTAATGATGATGGCTGTTACGTTGCATATAGCCCGGCTTTGGATTTGAGCGGATATGGAGCTACGGAAGAAGAGGCTAAAGACTCCTTTTCCATTGTAATTGAGGAATATATTTCTTATGGACTTTCAAAACATACCCTCGTGAAAGACCTTCGCGAGCATGGCTGGAAAGTAAGATCTTTTAAGCAACGCAAAATGTCAGCACCAACATTTGAGAGCTTGCTTAGGACTAATGATGTATTTAGAGATATACTTGAAAATAAGGAATATCGAAAGGTATCTGAACCATTCCCTGAAGTATTGTGCTCATGAACACACAGCGTCTTTCCAATATCTCATTGAAAGATTTTCGTCTTTTTCTTCAGAAAGCAGGATGTAAGTCGGAAAGAATCAAAGGTGGCCACGAGAAATGGAGTAAACAAGGACTCCTTAGGCCAATTATCTTACAGACCCACATAGACCCCGTTCCGGAATTTATTGTCAAAAATATACTAAGGAATTTAGGACTGACGAAGGCTGATTTCTTTCGTATACTTTTCTGTGAATAATAGCGAGGCTGCGGCGTAGGAACCGTATTCCCAAAGCAAAAGTTTTGGCACGAAATTTGTGCATGTCAAGAAAAAACACTAATTTTGCATATTCAAAAAACCGAAACATATGGGATTTTTCAAAAAACTTTTTTCAAGAGAGAAGAAGGAACAGCTCGATTCCGGTCTCGAAAAGACTAAAAAAGGGGTATGGGATAAGATTACCCGCGCTGTTGCCGGTAAGTCAAAGGTAGACGACGAAGTCCTCGACAATCTCGAGGAGGTCTTCATCACATCCGATATGGGTGTGGACACCTCACTCAAAATCATCGAAAGACTCGAGGAACGTGTGGCCCGCGACAAATACGTCAGCACTTCCGAACTCAACGAAATTCTTTGCGACGAAATCTCCCAGTTGCTCGCCCGCCCCGACAAGAACCCGGAACTCGGCGATTTCGAAGTCCCTGCCGATAAGAAACCTTATGTAATCATGGTGGTAGGTGTCAATGGCGTCGGTAAGACCACGACCATCGGCAAACTGGCACATCAGTATAAGGCCGCGGGCAATAAGGTGATACTCGGAGCTGCCGATACTTTCCGTGCCGCAGCCATCGAGCAGCTCGACATATGGGGCGAACGCGCCGGAGTGCCCGTAATCAAACAGAAGATGGGCAGCGACCCGGCAGCGGTGGCTTTCGACACCCTCAGCAGCGCGAAAGCTCAAGGTGCCGACGTGGTGATCATCGACACGGCAGGACGTCTCCACAACAAAATCGGACTGATGAACGAGATGACGAAGGTGAAGAACGTCATGAAAAAAGTTATGCCCGACGCTCCCCATGAGGTGCTTCTCGTACTTGACGGCAGCACAGGACAGAATGCCTTCGAACAGGCAAAACAGTTTATCGCCGCTACAGAAGTGAATGCGCTTGCCATCACCAAACTCGACGGCACCGCCAAAGGAGGCGTCGTGATAGGCATCAGCGATCAGTTTAAAGTCCCCGTCAAATATATAGGTGTAGGAGAGAAAATGGCCGACCTCCAGATCTTCGACAGTGAGGAGTTCGTGAAGTCTCTCTTCGGAAACGCAGCTAAGTGAGAATCATCTTAAAATGAAAAAAGGACTTATCGACGTCATTTCACTCGGATGCAGCAAAAACCTCATCGACAGCGAACGCCTTCTGCGCCGACTGTCGGCCAAAGGATATGATGTGCGCCATGATGCGGAGACTCCCAACGGAGAATGGGTGATGGTCAACACCTGCGGCTTCATCCAGGACGCCAAGGAGGAATCGATCGACATGATCCTCCAGCTCGGCCAGCTGAAGAAGACCCGCAAGATCGGACACATCGCCGTGATGGGATGCCTGTCGCAACGATATATGGATGATCTGAAGTCCGAAATCCCTGAGGTCGATGTCTGGTATGGCAAATTCGACTGGAAGGATTTCATCGAGCGTCTTCCGGATCGGAACGGAAACAATGAGGAGCAGCCTAAGGAATGGCAACGAACGCTGACCACTCCCCCTCACAGCACATACCTGAAGATCTCGGAAGGATGCAACCGCTTCTGCGCCTTCTGCGCCATCCCCATCATAACAGGACGACACACTTCGCGCTCCATTGAGGAGATACTCGATGAGACCCGCGAACTCGTAGCCAAAGGCGTGCGCGACTTCAACATCATAGCCCAGGACCTCAGCAGCTACGGCACAGACCTCTACGGCCGACACGCGCTTCCGGAACTCGTAGACCAAATGGCCCGGATACCGGGAGTGGAGTGGATACGCCTTCACTATGCATATCCTTCCGACTTCCCGATGGAACTCCTCGACGTGATGGCACGCCACGACAACGTATGCAAATACCTTGACATCGCGCTACAGCACGTTTCAGACAAGGTGCTCGACAATATGCGCCGACACATCAACGGGCAGCAGACCCGCGAACTGCTCGCGGAAATGCGCCGTCGGGTGCCGGGACTGAAGATACGCACTACCCTTATGGTCGGATTCCCCGGAGAAGGAGAAAAGGAATTTGAAGAACTGCTCGATTTCGTAAGGGAACAGCGCTTCGAACGCATGGGGGCTTTCGCCTACAGCGAGGAAGACGACACCTGGGCTGCGAAAAACCTTCCGGACGATATCCCTCAGGAAACGAAACAGGCACGTCTCGACCGGCTGATGGAGCTTCAGCAGGAGATAGCCTATCAGCGCAACCTTGAGATGACGGGCCAGACCGTAAAAGTCCTCGTTGACCGCATAGAAGGAGATACACGAATCGGACGCACGCAATGGGATTCACCTGAAGTGGACCCGGAAATATACGTAAAGGGGTCGGATGCCGAACCCGGTGAATTCATCAACGTCAAGATAACAGGGGCTGAGCCCTTCGAATTATTCGGTGAACTGGTTTAAATATAGACTTCCCAATACAGGAAACGTCACCCATCCGGTGGTCAGCGGAGCTTCCCGAGTCCTTGTAAAAGGTCTCGGAAAAGGCTTCGCTGTCGCTCCATTTTTCAACCCTGCCGAAGGTCTGCTTACAATTCCCTACGACTTCATCCCCTCCCCTGACGAACTGACCATTCAGGATTCGCCGCTTCCCACATCGACCGATCCTAAGGATTATTTCCGGGAACTCGAAGCGATAAAATCAAACCTTAACGGAAAGCGCGGAAAGACAGTAGCCGCAAGAGTGATAAACCAGAATCGGCATATCGACCTCAACGCTACGTTCACCGCCCTATGCGAGGCATATCCGGATGCATTCGTATTCGCTTTCTCTACTGCTGAAACAGGCACCTGGATAGGAGCCTCGCCCGAACTGCTCCTTCGCGTAGACGGAAACGAAGTATACTCAATGGCTCTTGCCGGCACCCGTCCGGTATCAGAAGAAGGGGCGGAGCTCCAATGGGACGCCAAGAACACCGACGAGCAGAAGATGGTGGAGGAATTCATCAGCGAATCACTTCGGGAATACTGCACGGAGGTAGCCGCAGGCAAGACATATACGAAAAAGGCCGGTGCCGTAGAGCACATATGCACTCCGATATCCGGCAGCCTCAAAGCATCCGATACCTCTCCCCTCTCCGCCCTGCTATCCACCCTTTCCCCCACTCCGGCCCTCTGCGGCAGCGACCGCAGGCAATCCCTTCAGATCATCAGGGACTATGAGCGCTTTGACCGCGAGATGTATGGAGGATTCTGCGGCCCCATCGGGATTGACGGCGGCTCCTCCTTCTACGTGATACTCCGCGCGGCGAAATGCTCTCCAGCCGGAGCAGCTGTTTTTGTAGGCGGAGGCATAACACCACTTTCCAATCCGGACGATGAATGGAATGAAACTGAAATGAAATCAAAAACAATAATAAACAAACTAAAAAATCCAGAAAAATGAAACTGAGAAATCTTTTCGCGATCATAGCCTCGGCTTCGGTGTGCATGAGCATTCATGCGGAGCATCTGAAGAGCCTTGATCCGAAGGGTATCGACCCCAACACTCCGGCTTCCGTAGACTTCTACCGCCACGTCAACAAAGGATGGATGGATTCACATCCCCTGACTCCTGAATATTCAAGATACGGCGCTTTCAATATCCTCAGCGATTCAAGCAACAACCGCGTGCGCCGCATCGTGACGGGACTCGCAGCCACAAACCCCAAGCCCGGCACTAACGCGTTCAAGGTGGCCACACTCTACGAGCAGGGTATGGATTCAGTGCGCCGCAACAAGCTGGGCGCAGAACCCATCAAGGCCGATCTCGCCAAGATCGAAAGCACTACGCCCGACGGAATGACCGACCTCCTTCTCTGGATGCACAAAAACTTCTCAAGCCCCCTCTTCTCGGGCGGTCCGCAGGAAGACCTCGCCAATTCACAGGTCTACGCGATGTATCTCGGAAGCAACAGCCTCGGCCTCGGCGACCGCGACTACTATCTGCTCAACGACAAGCGCAACAAGGAAGTGCGCGAGGCCTATCAGAAACTGATAGAGAAATACATGACTCTCGCAGGCTACTCCAAGAAGGATGCCAAGCGCATAGTAAAGAGCGTGATGAAGATCGAGACCGCCCTCGCTGACTCCGCACTCACCCGCGAGGAAAAACGAAACATCCCGGCCCTCTACAACCCCTACAGCTATGAAGACGTGAAGGCCACATGGAGCAACCTCCCGCTCGACCGCTTCTTCATCGAGACAATGGACATCGAGGCTCCGGAGACAATCATAGTCACCGAACCGCGCTCCATGAACGCCGCCAACAACCTGCTCGCCAACCTCACCGACCGCGAACTGAAGGACTACTACGCATGGCTCGTGGTAGACGACTACGGCTCCTTCCTCAGCGATGACTTCGCCGATGCGGGGTTTGAATTCAACAAGGTGATGAGCGGAGTGCAGCAGCAGCGTCCCCGCTGGAAGAAAGCGCTCGGCGTCACCGAGGGATACCTCGGCGAGGCAATCGGAGAGCTTTACGTAGACCAGTACTTCCCCCAGAGCTCCAAAGACTATATGATCGGCCTTGTGGAGAACCTCCGCAACGCGCTCGGCAAACACATCATCCATCTCGACTGGATGAGCGACGACACTAAGGTGGAGGCTCTCAAGAAGCTCAATAAATTCACTGTGAAGATCGGTTATCCCGACACGTGGAAAGACTATTCCGAGCTCACCATCGACCCTGCCCTCAGCTATGCCGAAAACATCAAGAACGCACGTATGTGGAAGCAGAAGGAATACCTCAAGAAGTGGGGTAAACCCGTAGACCGCACTGAATGGGCCATGACTCCGCAGACCATCAACGCATACTACAATCCCCTCAACAACGAGATCGTGTTCCCCGCCGGCATACTTCAGGCTCCATTCTTCGATCCCGAGGCCAGCGATGCAGAGAACTACGGCGGCATCGGCGTGGTGATCGGCCACGAGATGACCCACGGCTTTGACGACCAGGGCTGCAACTTCGACGCAAACGGCAATATGGTCAACTGGTGGCAGCCGGAAGACGCCGCAGCCTTCAAGCAGCTCACCCAGGGTCTGGCCGACCAGTTCAACAAGGTCGAGATACTTCCCGGCGTCTTCGCCAACGGCCAGTATACACTCGGCGAGAACATCGCCGACCAGGGTGGCCTCCGTGTAGCCATGACCGCCTTCCTCGACAGCCAGAAGAAGAAGGGCGTAGACGTGGAGAGCGAAGCCGCACTCATCGACGGACTCACTCCCGCGCAGGCATTCTACATGAACTACGCCAACCTCTGGGCCCAGAACATCCGCGAAGCCGAGATGCTCAACCTCACAAGCGGCGATGTACACTCCCTCGGCGAGAACCGCGTCAACGTGACACTCAAGAACATCGAGCCCTTCTTCAAGGCATTCGGAATCAAGGATGGCGACAAGATGTATCTCCCTGCCGCAGAACGCGTCATAATCTGGTAAGCGACAGGACATCCATATCCACCCATCGCTGCCAACAGCAAGCACATGCATTGCCTCCGGAATATTCCGGGGGCTTTTTCTTTTCGACGGCAACTACAAAAACGACAGCAACCTTGACAACTTTTGACAACTTTTTTGCCTTTCGTTTTGCTATAATCAAAAATATTGATTAATTTTGCATTGAAAAATCGAGATGCTCCATAAGGGGCCTAAAACATACAGCTATATTTATGAGCAATACACTGCCGCCCATCAAAGTGTTCGCAGGAACCCGCAGCCATTACCTCGGTGAGGGAATCTGCAAGGATCTGGGCATAGAACTCGGCAAAATGAACATCGAGCATTTCGCCGATGGAGAATTTGAAGTATGCTTCGACGAGTCCATTCGTGGTGCCGAAGTATATCTCGTACAGTCTACATTTCCTAACTCCGACAATCTGATGGAGCTCCTCCTGATGATCGACGCCGCAAAGCGCGCTTCAGCCGCAAGCATCAACGCCGTAATACCCTACTTCGGGTGGGCCCGTCAGGACCGAAAGGACAAACCGCGTGTCTCCATCGCAGCGAAACTCGTGGCCGACCTTCTCAGCGTAGCCGGCATCGACCGTCTCATTACGATGGACCTCCATGCCGACCAGATCCAGGGCTTCTTCAATGTCCCCGTAGATCACCTCTACGCTTCTTCAGTATTCATCCCCTATATCGAAAGCCTCCATCTGGAGAATATGGTGATAGCATCGCCCGACGTAGGCGGCGCAAAGCGTGCCAACTCCTACGCCAAATACTTCGACGTGCCTCTCGTGCTCTGCCACAAGCAGCGCGCCAAGGCAAACGTGGTGGCTAAGATGCAGGTGATCGGCGACGTGAAAGGAAAGAACGTTGTCCTTGTAGATGATATCGCCGATACCGCGGGCACCATCACAAAGGCCGCCGACCTCATGCTCGCTGAAGGGGCCAACTCCGTGCGCGCACTCATCACCCACCCCGTGATGAGCGACCCGGCTACGGAACGCATCCTCAACAGCGGCCTGACGGAAATCATCTTCACCGACTCCATCCCTTACGGAAAGGAAAATCCGAAAGCGACCATCCTTACAGTGACGAAGCTTTTCGCCGACACCATTCGCAGAATCCACAACAACCAGTCGATCTCAAGCCAGTATCTCTTCAAGCCCTGACGCTGAGACCCCTGCATAAACCAATAACGAAGCCCGGCCTTTGAAGGCCGGGCTTCGTCGTTACCATTACTTATTCTTTGTCCGGATATCTGGCCTCACTTGATCCTCAACACTACGGCATCCTTAGGATTGAGATGCACTGAAGAGCCCTGATCAGGCACAAGCCTGACGAAGACACTGCGGCCACACAGGATATCGTCGGCCACGACATCCGACTCATGAAGACCCGCCATCTCGAAGGCCAGCCGCGGAATGACTACATTGACATCCGCTTCCACATTGTCGAAGTTGACCACGATAAGGAGCACAGACTCGTCGGTATAGCGGAGGAAGGCGAAATGGCGGTGAGGATTGAAGCCCTCATGACGAAGATTGACATACATGAGGTCGAAGAAACCACCCTCCCTCAGAGCAGGCTCCTCATTGCAGAGCGTCAGCACCTTCTGATACATGCCACGAAGCCATTTCTCCTGTGCCGTAAGATTCTTGAGTGAAGGCTTGCCATTGTTCCACCAACGACGCAACGTGTCGTAGCTCCAATAGTCGAAGATAGTGCTCCTGTTATTGTCTCCGGCAAAGCCCTCGTTGTCATAAGCCGACTCGCCGAGCTCCTGACCATAATAGATCATAAAGGGACCGCGCGAAATCATAGCGCTTGTGACCAATGAAGGCACTACATTTGCCGGATTGCCGGCATACTCACGCGAGCCAAACCTCACTTCATCATGGTTTTCAAGGAAATTGAGCATGGAGTCGCCGATGCCATCCACAGTCTGCCAAGCTCCTGTCAGGCGCGCTGCGGAGTGGTTGTGTATCTCGATATCGACGAGGGTATCGTAGAGATTGACCTTGTCATAGAGATAGTCGAAGAAGCCGTAGTCAAGGAAGGGGCGATACTGCCCGACATCATAGATCTCTCCGATAAACATAACGTCTTTATAATCCTTCTTCACCTGCGGAATGGCCCAATGCCAGAACGCGAGAGGCACCATGAAGCACATGTCGCACCGGAAACCGTCGACACCTTTCGAGGCCCAGAAACGGAGGATGGCGAGCATCTTGATCCATGTGTCGGGTACGGGCTCGAAATGATCGCTCCAGTCGCCGTAGTCATGGCCATAGTTGAGCTTTACCGTCTCATACCAGTCATAACGCCCGCAGAAGGCAGTGAAGCAGTCATTGCCCGTAGCCTTGGCAGGGAACTCCACGTAGGGCGTATCTCCCTCCGCATCCAGCGGAACCTCCGGAGAGAACTGCTGAAAGGGAATATAGTAGTAGTTGTTGCCCGGAGCGAAACCCATCGTGATATCGTCGTCGACTCCGAAGTCCTTTACTCCGGCAGGAGCCGCATCGCTGTGATATACGCGGGCCGTATGGTTGGGCACAAAGTCGATGATCACTTTCATCCCCTCCTTATGTATCCGCTTCACACAACTCTCAAACTCTCCCATTCTATTGGGCACGTCAACAGCCAAAGCAGGGTCAACATCGTAGTAATCCTTGATGGCATACGGACTCCCGGCCTCTCCCTTCACGACATTGGGATTGTCTTTAGGAATGCCGTAGGCAGTGAAGTCGGTCTTTGTAGCGTGTTCTATCACGCCTGTAAGCCAGATGCAGTTGACGCCAAGCTCCTTTATTGAGCGAAGGGCCTTCGGCGTGAGGTCGTTGAGTTTTCCGCTTCCGTTCTCCTCAAGCGTGCCCCAAGGCTTCGGATCCGTAGTCACGTTGCTGAAGATCCGCGGAAACATCTGATAGATTATCAGTCTCTCTTTATCCATATCTTATAGTTGTCTTATGATCGTGTTATTTAAGTTTCTTCTCAAGGATACGGCTCGCGGTAGAATAGCCGAGCTCCACTATCTGATGGAGCTTAGCCACATCGAATGTCCCTATGGCATGGGCTCCGCGCAGATTGATCAGGATGTCGCACATCTTAGCATCGTTGACCATATTCGACTTCGACATAAGATGATAGCTCCGCAGGGCTATTTCCACGAGGTTATGCTTTGTGGGGTCTTTCCATATATTATGGAATGGAGAGCAGTTTATGCCATAGAGCGTAGTGCAGTATTTCCTTACCGCCCATGCCGGCAGATTGCGAAGCACTCCTCCGTCGACATATACTCCGCCATTAATCTTAACCGGTTCGAACACAATGGGAATCGAGCATGACGCCAAGACCCTCGGCACTATCTCGCCTCTCGCCCACCCTATCGACTTACAATGCTGAAAGTCGGTAGCGCATACAATAGTAGGAATCTTCAGATCCTCGAGGTTTCTCACCGGAAGCCATGATTCTATCAGTTTACCGAATTTATCTATCTTCATCAGTGAGTTGCCGGGAACTTTCCATGTGACAAACTCCCGGATTCTTGAGAAATCCTCAAAGCAGTGGAGCATGTCGTCAGGAGACAGTCCGGCCCCATACATGACGGCCGCCACACTGCCGGCAGACACCCCCGCCATCACGTTAGGACTGATCCCGAATTGCTCCAATGCCTTCAGCACACCTATATGAGAGAAGCCTCTCGCTCCTCCACCGCTGAAGGCATAGCCTACGGTATTGCTCGATAGTCCGATCTTCTCAAGAATCTCTCCAATGTTCCAAATCATATTCCTTACCTTGATTATAAAATGAGTAATCTTTTTTTATCTCTCCTTAATGGAGTCAGGCAGTTCCTTCAGTACTGTCGTCCCCTTCCGTAATGATTCAGAGACCGAATCAGGCCTTTCCCCGGTCTCCTCCTTTTCAGACTCATCCGTCTTTTCCTCTTTCCTCTTCCTTCCGAACAGCCGGTCGAAATCACGCCTGAAGACAACGCCAACACCCTGAGTGGTAAGTGCCGAACGAAGATAGTAGTTCTGGTCGTTGAAATGGTTGTAGGCCTTCAACCGCAGATTGCCGTTCTTATTCAGCAGGTATTCGATATCGAAGTCGCCGATAAACTGGGTGTTGCTTGTCTCTCCGTCGCGGTATCCGAAGTTGCCGTTTATGAGAAGGCGGTTGTTGAGCAGCCTCGACGAAAGGGCAAGATCGAACTCCATATCCGTGAAGTCGCCCTTGTCGCTCCGGAACGAGGGCGCCACGCTGAGCTTATCGGTCATCTGGCTCAGGATATTGCTGAGCTGCGAGGAAATTGTCGACGACGCCATACTCGACATTCCCGACAATTCGCTGCTGTTGTTGCCATCCGTATATTCCGGGGTATAGAACCGGTTGAGCGCAAGGAGATAGATGATCTGACGGCTCATCATGTCGTTGGTAGACACGATGCTCTTTACCTTGCGCTCCACATCGGATGTAAGCGATGGGAGCTCGATATCAAACGTTATGTCGGGATTGGTCATCGGTCCGTCTACCAGAAGCACTGCGTCTACCGGCACATTGGTCCTGTTGAGTTCCTTGTCAGTGGAGAAACTCTTGTCAAGATCCGTCAGGTTGGTATTGACCCTATACGTAGCCGCGATATCGAGATTGGCCTTCATCGGATCGCCGTCAAACTTTATCATGCTCCCCTTCCTGATGTTGAAGTTCTTGATGATGATGTCTTGAAGAGTGAAGTAATAGTTACCTTCATCAAGCACATATGTCCCGATCATACGCAGGTCGTTGCTGGCCATATTGTAGTCCATCTGAAGCGCGCCCTGACCACGGGCAGTGATGTTGTCGCCTGCGCGAGGATCCATGACGAGCGTCACAAGCGCGTCGTTGGTCACGGTGCCCTTCAGCGAAAGGACTACATTGCTCGAACCCGCCTCCATCTCCTGCGTCTGCCTGTGGAATTTCTTAAGGTATTCCGGAACACTGTCGGTGGTCTGCGTCTGAAGACTTTCCTTCCTTCGGTCGGTAAACGACAGGAACGAGTACTGAGCTACGTCTTCCGCATCGCTTATTATATAATAGAATTTCGACCCTTCCTCAGTCTTCATATTCATATCGATCTCTATAAGACCGGGACGCCCTGCTATCTGCGCGTGTCCGGATCCGTAGATGGTGCCATACCACAGCGGATTCATAGTCTCATTTGTGTCGTAGCAGAGCAGGGACTTAGCATCCTTCAGCTTGAAGTTGAATACCGGATCATGGAAATATGTATGCTTCAGCCATCCGCTGAATTCCGCGGAATGCCTGTCATCGTCGTATAACGTCAGGGGAGGAATGTCGATCACTCCCTTGCGGAGGAATACGGAGTCGCCCCCGGCGTGATACCACGTATTGGTGAAATCAAGCTTCATGCTCAGGGTATCCGCCTTTAGGGCACCGACCAAATCAATATCGGAGAAGGTGCCGTATAGCTTGCATTTGCCTGAGGCCGCCCCATACAGGTCGGAGCAGAAGGCAGAGACAAACGGCTTCATGATGCCCACATTTATTTTGTCGGCATCAAATCCGAAACTCAGCGAGTCGCGCGTCACCCAAATGCCTCCGTCGATGCTTGCCCGGCGTGCACGCGTCATAGGGTCGCGCACCACGGCATAGATCCCCACTTTCTGTGCCGACGAGTCATACTCCGACGCCAGGTCGCCATCGCCGAGCACAGCTCCGTTATAGCTCAGTCCTTTCACACGAAGAAACCGTGTCCTCGCCACAGGAGCCTTGGTAAGCAGCCGGCTTCCCACCACTTCTCCAGTCGCCATGCCACCGAAGGAGACATAGTTGATATTGAGGATATTGAAGATATACTCAAGGTCGATATCGTTGAGTGAGACCTTGACCACATCGTCAGGACTCTCTGATGCCACTCCGGCTATCCTGACATACTGGTCGTCATGACTGACGAGGAAATTGCTTATGGATATACATTTACCGCTATAGTCGATATTGCCGTTGGCGATAGTCCACGCCTTGTCGTTGACGACTACGGTCGAAGGCAACACCTCCAGGCCTATGCCGACAGGGCCTACAGTCTTAAACGGATCCGGACGGCGGGAAAATGTCGCCGCCATAGCGACACTACCCTTTACGGAACTCTGAATGGTAGGATTTATGCCGAGGTTCAGGTTCACCCTATCCTGGACCGCAAAGATATCGGCTACGAGTTCGGCATCTCCTTTTTTAGCCGGGAAAATCAGTCCGGCGTTCACCTTTGCCATACCGAGGAATGAATTGAGATCGGCACTCAGGACAACGTCGCGGATCAGTTTGTTTTTCCCCTGCTGGAGATGCGGAGTAGTAAGGGAAATGGTCGCCCTGCCCTCCGAAGCATTTATCATCCCACTGATCGGAATATCTGTCAGCGGCCTTACGGGCGCATTGAAGAAGACATATGGCTCGGACTCTCCCTTTATGTTGATATCGAAAGAGAAATCATTTAGAGCGGGCTTGTCGATGGCTATTGCGCCGGATGAAGGAAGGAGCGTAGGGAATACGGAAGCCACCATCTCCTTCATCTCCCTTGCAAGAGAGCTGGGAAGGATATGCCCATAGGCCCTCGCGCTTAGCCAGTCGCTGTTAAGGCTGACCGACCTCAACCTACCCCGTGCGTCATCGGAAGACGCAACGGTGTCTATAGTAACTGAAAACTCCGACATACCGAGCCTCTTGCCGTCAGGCCTTACGATACTGATATCGTTCATACCGACATAGCCTGTGATATTGTCGGGATTATCACCCGTCAAGTTTGCGCTCATTCGTGCCGAAAGGTCGCAGTCTGCCATCCTGCCCTTGACTCCGAAGGCTGCCGGATTGAAATCAGCCACATCCACATCAGCCATCACTTTAGTGTCGGCGCCGGCAATGAGGGCACTTCCTATAAGGTTGAGCCTGGCCCCGCCAGACGTAGCGTCGAAAGCGAGGCTTACATCATTGTCTTCCTTGCTTAGCTCAAGATCGACGCCACGAAGAATATTTCCCATGATTTCGATTTCGTCGGAAGCGAGCTTTATCTCTCCTTCTGCATTCCGGTCGAAACCCACCACATCAGCAGTGAGGGAAAACGACATTTTCCCGAATCCATCGGACGCCAACAAACGGCCGAGCATCAAATCCTCCGCATCGGCATCAAGCTTCACCTTCGGCCTGCCTGAAAACAGACCGCTTCCGGACGCGTTGAATTTCAAGCTTCCGATATCCGTCACAGCCTCCGCACGGGCATCGGCAACCCCTCCTGCATGCAGACCTCCATCCAGCCGAAGAGACGTATTGCCCAACGACATGATCATATTCCTCACCTTGTCGCTCACACTGGGTATCAGCGGCAAGACATCGGATATGAGGCGGGAGTTCAGGTTCAGGTCAAGAGCGCTTATGCCTACATCGATGCTGTCTTTGCTGCGGAAATCCTTCAGACCGCCTATGATATTGACCTGCGATCCGGTCGAAGGATGGTCAAGAATAAACTCCGATACAGAAACCGAATTTCCTCTCATGGAAGCCCCTAATCCGATATTCCATGGAGAGTCCAACACTTCGAGCTGCGGCACGAGCTCCGCGAAATCGGCAGGAGTAATGCGCCCGGAGAGTGCCGCATCGAAATTCATGATGGAATCAAGCTGAAGTTCGAAGTCGCCTACGGCAAGGGATGTATTTGGGAGGGACAGGTTGAGGTCTTTGACCGTCAGTCGACCGGCACCGGCCGCCCGGTCTTTCAGAAACGACACCTCAGCGGAAAGATCGGTGACGTTTACGCCCGGAGTGAGGTCGAATTGAATCTTCCTTACGTCAAAACGGAAAAGATCGTTGCTTAACTTAGGGATGCTGAGGTCCATCCTCAGACGACTCAACGCGATATCCGACATCTGCCGGGGACGACCTTCGGCATCCACCATCCAAGGACGGGAAAACATGGCCTTTGAGTCGCGCACCACAACATTCCTGATCTTCAGATCGAATGAGGCAGGAGGTTTGCCATGGTCCTTAGGCGATAAAGCGTCAATGAGAAACTGTATGTTGAGCGGAGCTCCTTCCTCCGGCTGCACAATCAAGGCGTCGAGACCTATGATCTCGGCATAGTTGAGCACTATACGCCTGTCGGAAAGAAGCCTCCATAGGTCGATGCCGGCAGCCACCTTCCGGATGCCTACACATTTCCCTCCTTCCGGAGAGGACAGTTCTACGTCGGAAAGCACCAGCTCACTGAAGGGGTAGACGCTGAGCGAGCCTATAGTCAGCTTTCCGCCCAACAGGGCGGAAAGCTCCTTGCCGGCAACATCCTTAACCTTTTTCTGCACCGAAGGCACTGACAACACCACGTAAAGCCCGGCATAAACCAACACAAGAAGCACAATCAACGACATGATTATGCTTCTGAAAACACGGTATGCTGATTTCAAAAGGCTCATTAACAGTTACATAAAAGTTTATCGGCGGTTGTATTCGGACTCCGGACACCTCAGAAAGTCCACAACAGAATACAAAATTAATAAAAAAAGACGGTTTCACACCTATGAAATAAGAAAAAACAGATTTGCATCTTTCAAAAAATAATATTAACTTTGCATTACACTCAGAAAAGAAGGACATAAATACAGAATGAGCACGACCATACTTGGAATAGAATCGAGTTGCGACGACACATCGGCGGCAGTGATCACCGATGGCATACTCCGCAGCAATGTCATAGCAAGCCAGAAAGTACATGAACAGTTCGGCGGGGTTGTCCCCGAACTCGCAAGCAGGGCCCACCAGCAAAACATCCTGCCGGTAGTGAGCGAGGCGCTTCGCCAGGCTGGCGTGTCGGCTTCCGACCTGGATGCAATCGCATTCACCAGAGGCCCCGGCCTTCTGGGCTCGCTGCTCGTAGGCACTTCATTCGCCAAAGGCATGGCAATAGGCCTCGACATACCGACAGTAGACGTGAACCATCTTCACGGCCACGTACTAAGCCATTTCATCAAAGAGACTGAAGATCAGGAAGTGCCGGAATTTCCTTTCCTGTGCCTTCTGATTTCGGGAGGCAACTCCCAGATCATCCTTGTGCGCTCGCCATTCGACATGGAGATACTCGGAAGCACCATCGACGACGCGGCAGGCGAGGCATTTGACAAATGCGCCAAAGTGATGGGACTCCCCTACCCCGGAGGCCCGCACATCGACAGGCTCGCCACAGAGGGAAATCCGGAGGCCTTCAAGTTTGCAAAGCCCCATATCCCAGACCTTGACTATTCCTTCAGCGGGCTTAAAACCTCCTTCCTATACACCATACGCGACAACATGAAGCTCGACCCCGACTTCGTGGAGCATCACAAGGCCGATCTCGCCGCGTCGCTCCAGAAGACGATAATCGACATACTCCTCGACAAGCTCGCCAAAGCCGCCAAGCAGACAAAAGCGAAGGCCATCGCCATCGGCGGAGGAGTGTCGGCCAATTCCGGAGTGAGGAACGCCATCGAGGATTTCTGCAGGCGACACTCCATCAAGGCATGGATCCCGAAAAGAAGTTTTACGACCGACAACGCCGCCATGGTGGCAATAGCCGGATATTTCAAATACCAGGCGGGAGACTTCTGCTCCCTCGACATGCCGCCTTACTCCAAAGTAGAAGTTTAACCAACCGGACACTGGAAGATTATGAACGAAGCCCAGAACAATACAGAACAGCGCCACATAGTGGTCTACGGCTATACCCGCGACGAGCTGACCGGAATCCTCAAGCATTTCGAGAAGCATCTCCCGGAATACATAAAGCTTGCGATCGAATCGGGGCTGCTTGTCTCGAAGATCACACTCATCGGACAGCACGGAGGAGTGGCGATATTGAGTTTTCAGATGAACCGCCTCCACCAAAACCTCCGCGACATATTCACCAAAGACGTAATAGCCGACGAAGACAAGACTTTGGCGCAGGTGCTCGGCGACCTACTCAAGGAAAGGGAACTTACGGTGGCCTGCGCCGAAAGCTGCACCGGGGGCAATATCGCCCACAGAATCACCCAGCAGCCGGGCTCCAGCGAATATTTCCTCGGCAGCATCGTGAGCTATGCCAACGATGTCAAGACCCACATACTGGGAGTGCCTCAGAAATACATAGACCAGAAAGGCGCGGTCAGCCGCGAAGTGGTCGAAGCCATGGCCGACGGAGCAGCGCGCCTTATGAGAAGCGACTGCGCCATCTCCACATCAGGCATTGCGGGGCCTGACGGCGGAACGAAATACAAACCCGTAGGCACGGTATGGATCGGAGCCAAATACGGCAGCAAACTCGTCAGCGAGTGCCGTCACTTCAAGGGAAGCCGCAACGATGTCATAGAACAGGCTACGGCCCACGGAATGGTGATGCTCATCAATCTGCTGCGAGACACATATGAGGAAGAAGACGACCTCGCCGACGAATAGGCTCAACGCTTGAGTTCCTTAAGAAGCACCGCATTGGCACGGTCAACGACAGTGGTGTCAAGGCTTGCCAGATATATCTGAGTGGTCAGTTCGGAGTCATGCCCCATACCCTCACTGATGATGCTTACGGGAATACCCTTAGCCTTCGCAGCGGAAGCCCAGCTATGCCGGGCCACATACATGGTGAGCGGAATCGGAATCCTCAGCTTAATGGCTATCTCACGAAGGTGCCTATTGATCAGATATCCGACATTCCTATATGCGTAAATCGCCACCGCGTCGGGATTGCGAATGATGGGGAGAAGGAATTCAGTGTTGTTGACAGGATACTTATCAATGATAGCCTGCATGTCGGGCGTCCACTCTATCGTCATCAGCTGCGAAGTCTTTCGCCGTCGGTAGGTCAGATAGCCGTTGTTCAGGTCGCTCTTCCTCAGAAAGGCCATATCGATGAAGCTCATACCCCTCAGCATAAAACTGAGTATGAACATATCGCGCGCGTAGTCCATCCCCGGCTTGAAGGCGAGATCCATGTTTCTAATCTTCTTAATCACCGTAAGCGGCAAAGCACGCTTCACGGTCTTCTCTATTCCCGTATATACCTTACGGAATGGATAATGGTTTTCCGTAAGCTCCTCCTCCACCGCCCTGTTGTATACAGCCCGGATAATGCGAATGTAGAAAGAGATGGTGTTAGGCGTAATTCCCCGGTTGCGCAGCCATGATTCGTAAGACTCCATGATGTCGCGCGTAAGCCCCTCAAGCAGCAGATCCTCCCCGCCGCGGTATTTTTTAAAGCTGTTCAGGGCCGACCTGTATGTTTCGGAGGTACGAACCTTCCCGTTGTATTTGAGCTTTACAATAATCCCTTCCATAAATGAGAACATAGAGTTTTCCTCCAGTAGCCTCTCATATTCAGTGACAATGTCCTCACTTGAATATTCGAGCCGAGTGCGCTCTAATTGCTGAATAATGCGACTTATACGCTCCAGATCGGCCCTTATCCTCTCCTTAACAGCCAAGATAAAAGCCGCACGGTTGCTACCGGGATCACACGTGACGGTAGACCGCTGATCATTCCATTCAGAGCGGAAGACATGATAGTCTGTGGAGATCTGCCTTGGACGTCGGGCATGGATCACCTGATAATAGATAGTCCCCTCTTTATCAACCGTAGTAGAGGGCCTGTATTTTACCTTTACCGTTGCCATATACTCATAAATTTATGCAAATCCGCCGAAGCGATGGGTGAAAAAGCCAACAAAGATAATGAGAATTTCAAATTAAATCTAAATTTTATGGCCGAAATATTTGCATTAAAGAGATTTTTTTAGTAACTTTGCATTCGATTTGTGGCACATCCTTAAAAACCGGGCAAAATGATGCACCGCCCGGTGATATGAGACTGTGATGGCCGCCTCAATCCGAAAGTTAAATTTTTATAGAAGTAAAAAACAAACATCAGTCATGTCAAAGACTTGTCAGATTACAGGCAAAAAAGCGTCGGTCGGCAACAACGTTTCGCACTCGAAACGCCGCACCAAACGCAGATTCAATGTGAACCTGCACACCAAGAAGTTCTATTGGGTAGAACAGGACATGTGGATTGAGCTCCGCGTCAGCGCCCGCGCTCTCCGCACCATCAACAAGATCGGCCTCAACGCAGCGCTCAAGCGTGCTGAAGCAGAAGGCAATCTTGACTTCAAGAACATTCAGATCCTTTCACTCTAAAAGCATTCAATAATTATGGCAAAGAAAGCTAAAGGCAATCGCGTGCAGGTGATTCTTGAATGCACCGAGCACAAGGCAAGCGGAATGCCCGGTATGAGCCG
>CAMWMK010000022.1 GCA_947175295.1 uncultured Porphyromonadaceae bacterium | reverse complement strand
TTTTTCTACACCTTATTTTTGGTGTCACGTGGACTTTTTGTTTTTTTCAATTTTTTATGGGTGTTGGGTATGGATGGGTGGGGTCAGTGGAGACGGCGGGTGGACGTGCCGTCGGAGTAGCGGTAGATGTAGACGCCGGAGGGAAGACAGTCACTGTCTGCGTAGACACGACGGCCATCTACCGTATAGACCGCCTCAAGTCTGCGGTCGGTATCCGAAGACACTTCCTGTATATCGGTGGTCCCTACATATACGGGGCGAATCTGTAGTCCCAGATGGGGTGATGTCTCAAGCACCATGGGGGCGATCGTGCTGAGAGTAAGGCTATAGCTGTCGTTCATACGGAATACCTCGCCTCCGTCTTCTTCCTCCAAATACTCAAAGGAACCGATCCACATCGGCGACTCCTCATTGTCGCGGAGCACGCGCTGCCTACTCATATATCCTACTACCGGAAAATCAACATACGCACCGGAAGGACCGGTGAAACGCCAGTACTTACGGCCATCCTCCTCAAGCATCTCTGCCTGACAGGACTCCAAAAGCTCCTCCACTTCCTCATAGGAGGGTATCTGCCAGTCTTTGCCGAGCGATGCCGTAGCGGCGTCATAGTCGGTTCCGCTTATGCTTCCATCGCCGATGTAAAGCTGTTTAGACATGTTGCCTTCCTCACACAGCGTATAGGTAGGCCAGTCATAGTCGGTCTTCTCCTTCGTCTCGCCAAACGAGAAATAACCGCCTGCTGCCAACGGAGCGTCAGCTCCGACGTTACGGTCGGCCCACTTTACCGATAGACCGAGATCCACTGCCCGGGGAACATCATCCGCCGCCAACGACGGATGGGCTGCAAATCCCACCAGACAGGATATTATGCCGAGTTTCACGGCATTCCGAATTGCTTCTGTCATGTTTTTCGCACCAAGTTTCTTAATAATGTTACCTCTGTGGTATTCCACGGCTTTCTCCGTGAGATTGACCTTTTTGGAGATAATGCCGGAAGACATACCCTGGCTGATGAGACGCAAGACATCCATGTCGGTCTGGGAGAGTATGCCCCTCGCCTTCCTGACTGAATCAAACCGCTCGCGGAATTCCGGACTCCTGTAGACGGCTCCCTTGCCCACAAGGCGCACAGCCTCGAGGAGTTCGTCGATCTTCTCTCCCTTCAGCACTATGCCCTCCACCTCGGAATCCATGAGGGTGGAAATGTTCCACATCTCTTCATGCATAGTGTAAACAACGGCAGGCACGCGTGGTTTTGTCACACGAATCTTTTTTAACAAGTCCAAGCCGTCGGCATCTTTTTTCAGAGTCAAGTCTATCACCAGAATCTCTATGTCAGCGTTAGCCTCGGCCACTGCCAAGGCTTCCTTTTCAGATCCGGCCTTAAGAACATCATACCCTTGTCCGGAGAGAACCGATTCAAGACCCTCCAACACTACGGGATGGTCGTCGACCACAAGCAATTTCTTACTACTCATCAGAAAGCATGATTATTGAAAAACGTACAAAACAAAATATCCACCGTCAGCCTTCACATCAAGCGACGCATCAAGGAGAGCGGCACGCATTCGGAGCGAACGGATTCCGACTCCGTCGGCCATATCGCCGGCAGGCACGGAGGAATCAGGAAGCATGGGATTGACCACCTTGAGGGAGAAGCGGGATGCATCGCCATCGAGAACCAACCGGATGTCGCCCTCGGCTCCATGCTTCCTGGCATTGCCGACGGCCTCCTGCACTATGCGGTAGAGTTCATGGCTCTCGGAGGGTGAAAGTGAGTCCCAAGGATAGGAACCTTCGTCGGTGAGCACTATATGATGCGAGGCATCGGAAGCGTTGAAGCGGGCTACATAATCCATAAGGATGGAAGAGAAATTCATATCGCCAAACTCGGGGGGCATCATCTCATGCGACATGCGCCGCACTCTCTTCGCCACATCGATAAGGGTGTCGCCGGCCTTCTCGGGCGCCGGCCCCCGCAGCTGCCACTGCAGACCTACGAGGCTTCCGGCAATATCGTCGTGGAGTTCGCGGGCTACCCGGCTGCGCTCCTGCTCAAGACCGCGCAGATACTCCTCCTGACGCTCACGCTCGAGCCTGCGGCGCGCACGCTTACGGGCCGAGACAGCTGCGACCACTACGAGCACGACAACCACTACCGCACCAAGCGCGATGAGCGCCCACATCAGACGCGCCGACTTCAGGCGCTCTATTGCGTTCTCCTTGCTCAAGGTGTCGTATTTCACCATCAGTTCGGAGAGTTCGCGGCTGTCGCCGTTTCGGCGTATCGAGTCGAGGGCTTCATAGGCTGCGCATTCCATCTCGTAGGCCTGCTGCCAGCGGCCGAGATTGGCAAGGCATTGGGCGCGCCCGATATTCCATAAATCGGGCGACGTGCCGTTGGCGCCGATCGTATCGGCCACCTGGAGCCAATGCCATTGGTCGGCATACCGGCCTTCCTTCTCGGCAAGGGCGGCCTCCGTATTGACCGCTACAAGGTATACCTGGGTATTGCGGGGGGTACCTTCGAGGGCCTCATATGTCTCGGCAAGGGTCTCCTTCACTTTTGCAAGGGAATCGAGCGAGAGATAAGAGCGCAGAAGGGGCGTGAGGTATTTCACACGCAGCAAGGTCTTGAACCCACGGCTTCGGTCGCGGTAGGGAGCGAGTTCGGAGATGGCCTCCTTAAACTTCCCCTCCTTAACGAGGATGGCTGCGAGGGTTGACACCGAGTTCAGTTCGCCGAACTCATCATCTGCCTTACGCGACAACTCAAGCGACCGGCTTGCAAAAGAAGCGGCTTCTTCTATAAGACCGGTTTCGGCACAGGCTATAGCAAGCATATCAGAGAATGCCTGTTCCATCTCCTCATCGCCACACTTTACAGCGATGGCCAAGCCCTCCTTATAGTCGGCGATGGCTCCGCTGAGGTCGCCTTTGCGACGACGGCAGATACCTCGGTTCTGCAGACCCTGCATGACGGCAAGTTCGATTCCGGTCTTCCGGCCGAAGTCGATCAGCGTGTCGGTATTGGCTATTCCCCAGTCGAGATTGCCATACTCGCATATGGAAACATTGCGGTCAATCATAATGGCTGCCTTCAGTGAGTCTGACATCTCGCGGGGAGAAGCAAGCAGGGAGTCGGCACGGGCTATCGCCTTAGGGTAATCCCCTTCGGAGCAAGGCTCGCCCACGAGGAGGTAGATTTCCTCCTCCTCATTTTCGGGCACCCTTTCGGGAGAGTGGCATGAAGTCGGCATCAGAGCCAGCAGACCGAGTGCAGTAAGTATTTTTCCTAAAGAGTTCATAACGCGAAATTACTTAAAATTTATTAAATAAGATTAATTAAAGAGCACAAAAATCAATTCGTAAGTAAAAATTTAGGAGTTTCCCTAAACCCCTAAACATCAGAAACAACAAAAAAGCCCCTCACGGGAGGGGCTTTGATGCATATGGCCTGCCGGCGGATGCACGCGCCGTGTAGGGCGGACGCACGAACCGTGCGTCCCTACTTTCTGAGGGCGGCGATTGATGCGTTGATGGCGGCTATCTTTTCGGAGGCGTCGGCCTGCTTCTTGCGTTCGAGGGCGATCACCTGCTCAGGGGCGTTGGCTACGAAACGCTCGTTGGAGAGCTTCTTCTCCACTCCGGCGAGGAAACCCTCGTAGCGCTTGAGTTCCTTTTCGAGTTTGGCGAGTTCCTCCTCCACATTGATCTTGTCGGCAAGGGGAACGCTGTATTCCACCGGACCTACGAGGAATGCCACCGAAGTGGCGCCCTTCTCTTCAATCGGAGTGATGGCGCTTACGTTGCCCATCTTCAGGAGCACGGAATCAAGACTGCCGTCGTGCTGGCCCTTAACCTCAACCGCGATCTCCTCCTTGTTGGCTATCTGACGCTGCTTGCGGATGGCGCGCAGACCGGTGATGATCTCCTTGAGGGTCTCGAAGCGGGCGAGAAGAGCCTCATCCACTTCTCCCGGTGCGGGAAGGGTGGTGTTCATGATGCTGTCGCCATCCTTACGCTCGGCAAGGTGCTGCCAGAGCTCTTCGGTGATGAAGGGCATGAAGGGATGGAGAAGCTGCAGAAGGATCTCGAAGAAGCGCATGGTCTCTGCATATGTCTTGCCGTCGACAGGCGAACCATAGGCAGGCTTGATTACTTCGAGATACCAGCTTGAGAACTCATCCCAGAAAAGCTTGTAGACCGCCATAAGGGCCTCCGAAATGCGGAACTTGCCCATGAGGTCTTCTACCTCGACCATGGTCTTATAGAGCTGGGAGCGGAACCAATCGACGGCGATCTTCGAGCTTTCCGGCTGCGGGATGGCATCGTCGACGTTCCAGCCCTGGATGAGGCGGAAGGCGTTCCAGATCTTGTTGGCGAAGTTACGGCCCTGCTCCACGAGAGCGTCGTCGTACATGATGTCGTTGCCTGCGGGAGCGGAAAGCATAAGGCCCATGCGCACTCCGTCGGCGCCGAACTTGTCGATGAGGTCGAGGGGGTCGGGAGAGTTGCCGAGCGACTTGCTCATCTTCCGTCCGATCTTATCGCGAACGATACCGGTGAAGTAGACATTGCTGAAGGGTTTGTCGCCTACATATTCGTATCCGGCCATGATCATACGGGCCACCCAGAAGAAGATGATGTCGGGGCCTGTCACGAGGGTAGCCGTAGGATAGTAGTATTTGAGTTCCTCGTTGTCGGGATCGAGGATACCATTGAAGAGTGTGATGGGCCAGAGCCAGGAGCTGAACCAAGTGTCGAGCGCGCCTTCGTCCTGAACGAGATCGCCGGGCTGAAGGTCGCGGCCGCTCTCCTTGCGGGCCTTTTCAAGAGCCTCCTCCTTCGTCTCTGCGACTGCGATGCGGGTCTCGCCGTCGACGTCGTAATAATACGCCGGAATGCGGTGGCCCCACCAGAGCTGGCGGCTGATACACCAGTCCTGGATGTTCTCAAGCCAGAGGCGATAGGTGGTCTTGTATTTCTCGGGCACGAACTTGATGTAGTCTTCCATCACGGGAGCGAGAGAGATCTCGGCGAAGTGGCGCATATTGATAAACCACTGGAGCGACAGGCGGGGTTCGATCGCCACCTTCGTGCGCTCGCTGTAGCCAACGTTGTTGGTGTAGTCTTCCACCTTCTCCATCAGTCCGGCCTCCTCAAGATCCTTCGCGATCTGCTTGCGCACCTCAAAGCGGTCCATGCCGGCGTATTTGCCGCCATGCTCGTTGAGGGTAGCGTCTTCATTGAAGATGTCGATGGTCTCGAGGTTGTGGGTCTTTCCGAGCATGTAGTCGTTCTTGTCATGCGCCGGGGTCACCTTAAGGCATCCGGTACCGAAATCTATCTCCACGTAGCGGTCTTCGATCACGGGGATCTCGCGGCCTACGAGGGGCACGATCACCTTCTTGCCCTTGAGCCATTCGTTCTTTGGGTCTTTGGGGTTGATGCACATCGCGGTGTCGCCCATGATGGTCTCTGGGCGGGTGGTAGCGACTACGGCATAACGGCCTTCGGGATCACCGGCCACATAGTAGCGGAGATAGTAAAGCTTGGAATGCTCCTGCACGAAGTTTACCTCATCGTCGGAGATGGCAGTGCGGTTTTTCGGGTCCCAGTTCACCATGCGGAGGCCACGGTAGATGAGGCCTTTGTCGTAGAGATCGCAGAATACCTTGGTCACGCTCTTTGAGCGGAGCTCGTCCATAGTGAAGGCTGTGCGGTCCCAGTCGCAGGAAGCACCGAGCTTGCGGAGCTGCTGGAGGATTATGCCGCCGTGGGTATGTGTCCAGTCCCAGGCGTGCTCGAGAAACTGCTCGCGAGTAAGGTCGGTCTTCTTTATGCCCTGCTCGGCGAGTTTCTGGATCACCTTTGTCTCAGTGGCGATGGCGGCATGATCGGTGCCGGGCACCCAGAGGGCGTTCTTGCCCATCATGCGCGCGCGACGGATGAGGATGTCCTGAATGGTATTGTTGAGCATGTGGCCCATGTGCAGGACGCCGGTCACGTTTGGCGGCGGAATCACGATGCAATAGGGTTCACGGTCGTCGGGAACTGAATGGAACATTTTGTGGCGTTCCCAATATTCATACCATTTGTCTTCAACCTCATGGGGGTTGTATTTGGTGGCTAATTCACTCATAGATTTACTGATTTTGCTTTTAGAGTGCAAAATTAGTAAAAATAATTGAGAATTGAGAATTGAGAATTGAGAAAATGTTTCTGAATTGAGAATTGAGTAAGCTCAAACCTTCAGTTGGAGGAGTGCGGAGAGGGAAATCGGGAAGGGAGACGGGATTAGGCTGGCGCGATGGGCGGCGATGCCGAGCACTTCCTCCGGTGTATGGTGCTCCCTTAGATATTCCATGGAGAGGGAACGGTCGCGCTTGGAGAGGCGTATGCCCTGCTCGTTGCAGACGAGGGGAACGTGGGCGAATTCCGGGGAATCGAAGCCGAGCAGACGATAGAGATAGATCTGCTGGGCGGCCGAGAGGAGGAGGTCGTCGCCGCGCATCACCTCCGTTACGCCCATCAGGGCATCGTCGACCACTACCGCCAACTGATAGGACCAGGCTCCGTCGCCACGCCGCACTATGAAATCACCGCAGTGGCGGGCAAGGTTGACGGTCTGCGGGCCTTTGATTCGGTCGATGAAGGAAATATCTTCGTCGGGCACCATCAGTCTGACAGCCGCTCCCGGTCTATCCATATAAGGAGAGGGCATGACAGGGGGGCGGCACGTACCTTTATATACCACTCTCCCATCAGATTCGTGAGGAGCCTGAGTGGCAAGTATGTCGGCACGTGTGCAGGAACAGGGATAGCAGAGGCCGGAAGCCTTAAGGCGCTCCAATGCCTCCTCATAGAGATGATGGCGACGGCTCTGGACATAGGGACCATTGGGTCCAACACCGTCGAGGCCTCCTTCATCCCATTCGAGACCGAGCCAATGGAGATCGTCTTCGATTAGGCGTGCGTATTCGATTTTGGAGCGTTGCGGGTCGAGATCCTCGATGCGGAGGATCCAGCTGCCGCCACGTGACTTGACTGAGAGCCACGAGAGGAGGGCTGTGTATATGTTGCCGAGGTGCATGCGTCCGGAGGGGGACGGGGCGAAACGGCCGACGGGAGTTTTCAAAAGACTAAATATTAAAGATTAATTATGAGCGGGGGAATCATGGCGAGGCATGAGTGAGGCCGCTTATTCTTATTAAGGAACGGCCGGGGAGTATTAAAAATTGTAAAAAAGGAAGGCGGATTAAACCTTTGGGGGTATGGATTGTTCTAATGGTATAAGTAAGAAATTAGTTTCATGATGTTAGGTTAGTAAAATGTATTATGGAAAACACTCAGCGGCGCTCATTTGTGAAAATGGGCGTCGCTTCTTTTTTCCTGCGGCTTCCGCCTCGGCACGGTAGGAGAGATCGGGGATATTCCATTTTTGACTGCGACTTGACTGCGGCTTCCGCCTCGGCACGGTAGGAAAGATCTGAGCTATTCATATTATCTGAGCTATTCATATTAGGAGTGGGCATCGGGGGAAGGGGGGAGAATAATTCGAATAAAAAGGGGGAAGATATTTGGCAGTGTGAGTAAAAAATAGTAATTTTGCAGTCATAACCAACTATTACAGAAAATTGGATACAGACCCTTTACCTGCACACAGTCCGCTGCTGGCCCTGAGCCAGCTTGCATCAACCGCCATCTCCTTCCATGCTCCAGAAAACTGGATGTCGTGGAGCATCATCGTATTCATAGCGCTCATCTGCCTTTGCCTATCGGCGTTCGTATCGGGCAGCGAGATATCCTATTTCGGTCTGTCTCAGTCGGAAATAGAGGATCTTGAGGAGGATGACAGTCCCAACGCGCAGAAGGCGCTCACGCTCATTAAGAACCCCGAGAAACTTCTGGCCACCATACTGATAGCCAACAACCTCGTCAACATCACTATGGTAGTGCTCCTGACGTTTGCGATCAACCAGGCTGTGGAATTCCACTCCGCAGTGGTGGGCTTCCTGCTTCAGACCGTCTTGCTTACTTTCCTTCTGCTTCTCTTCGGAGAGATATTCCCGAAGTTAGTAGCCCGCGGCCGAAGTCTGAAATGGGCGCTTATGGCGGCTCCGGGCATCGGATTCTTCTCTACAATCTTCACCCCTCTATCGGCTATCCTCGTGAAATCGTCGGGCATCATCAACAAGGTGGTAGCCAAGAAACAGGAGAACCTGACTACAGACGAGCTTGAGAAAGCCCTTGAGATATCCGACCTTCAGGAAGGGAAAGACAAGGAGATGCTTGAAGGAATCCTTACATTCGGAGAGAAGGAGGCCAGCGAGATCATGATCTCGCGCGTAGACGTCACCGATATAGAATATCATGCCGATTTCAAGGAAGTGGTAGACGTAATCGTGAAGTCGGGCTACAGCCGCATCCCGGTGTATGACCGTACGCAAGACACCATCAAAGGAATCCTATATTCGAAAGACCTCCTCCCCTACATAGGCACGCAGGATGAAAAATTCAGATGGCAGGCCCTGATCAGGGACGCCTATTTCGTACCGGAATCGCGTTCGCTTGATGATCTGCTGGAAGACTTCAGGACGAAGAAGATACACATGGCGATCGTAATCGATGAGTACGGCGACACGCAGGGCATAGTGACACTCGAAGACGTGATAGAGGAGATCGTAGGCGAAATCGACGATGAGTATGACGAAACGCAGAACCTCTACAGGAAGATAGCACAAGACACCTACGTGTTTGACGCCAAGATACCGATCAGCGATTTCTGCCGCGTGACCGACACCGACGAGGAAGAACTCGGAGACATCGGCGACGCCGAGACGCTTGCCGGACTGATGCTTGAGATAAAGGGTGATTTTCCGGAAAACAAGGAGTCGCTTCAGCGCGGACCTTTCCGCTTCCTGATCATGCAGATCGAGAAGCACCGGATCACCAAGATCAGAGCGTCGAAGGTTAATAATGAATGATGAATTATGAATTGTGACTTATGATGAGGGAATTCATGTATGAGAGGGAGGTGGCTCCGTGTGGAGTGGCCGTAGAAATGATATATGGGGCGGATGAAAAGTCGGCTAAGGTGTGGAAGCTTTTCGCGATGCAGATATTCTGCGAGGCCGAGGGCGACTACAGATCGATTGAGCATCTGGAATGCGGAGCGCCGGTGCTCGACGGCATAGCCCAGCGTATCTCAGTGTCACACACATCCCACTGCATGGCCATCGCATCGCTTCCGAAGACTCCGGACATCGACCTCTCGGGCGTCAATGCCCGCACTGCAATGGGCATCGACCTTGAGAAGAGCGACCGAGGTCAGGTGATTAAGATACGCGACAAATTCCTATCAGAGGGAGAGAAAAACCTTCTCCCACCCGTCGCCGACATCGAAAAATCCACGCCGGAAGACGTACGCCAGCATATCCTCGCATGGACTTGCAAGGAAGCTCTCTATAAAGCCGGCATGGGCATGGCTTCGGACTGGAAGGATGATTACAAAATAACGGAGCTGCCAAGACTTGCAAAAGACTTGAAGTCGGCAACTCCGGATCTCTTCGGAAAAGGGAAAGTAAAGACTGAGGAGGGAGAGATGGATATGCTGCTCAGTTCATGGGAATTCGAAGACCAGATAGTCACTCTCGCTTTCTCGGGGAAAATAGCGAGATATCCGGCTTTATAGTTTTTTGCCGGTGACGCCTATGCCGAAGAGGGCATAGTCGTAGTAGGCGGGATCGTCGGGACGGTAACGACGGAGCACTTCAGTCAGCTCCTCGACTGCCTTGCGGTCGTCTTGCCGACGCGTCAACAGCCCGAGGTCGCGGGCGGTGTTGCCCACATGCACGTCGAGCGGTATGTAGAGTTTTGATTTCGGAATGGAACTCCACACCCCCATATCCACGATGCCATCATCGCGGACAAGCCAGCGCAACGCCATGTTGACGCGCTTGAGGGCGGTCTGCTTCAGATTGTTGGGAAGTCCCCGCTTGGATACCACTCCCCCATTGGCATCAGTGATCACCTTCTGCATCTCCTCAACGAGTTTCCAGGCTGGAGCCGGATCATCGGCAGCCCTCACAGCAGCGCTGAACGCATCCAGACTGGGATAGCGGCTATAGATCTCGCGTAAGCCGCGGAGCAGGTGCTGAAGGTCGCGGGCGAAGAATGTGCGGTGGATGTTCTGAGCGGGATCGAGGTCGAGATATCCCTCATCCATCACGTAATTATAGGGGTCGTGGTCCATCAGTGCGAGAAGTCGCTCAGCATCACGGCATATCATGGTGCGTTTGCCCCAAGCTATAAGAGAGGCCAGGAGCGATACAATCTCTATGTCCTGCAGTTTTTCGAAACGACGCGGAAACTGCACCGGATCCTCCGGGATGAATTCAGGCCTGTTGATAAGGGCGGCCTGCTCATCGAGGAAAGCTTTCATTTCCATTGAGAGTCAAGGTTAAGAGTTAAGGGTTAAGGTTGGGTTAGAGTGTGATTTCTACGGGGTTGGATTCGCGGTTGAAGCGGTCGAGGGCTGTGACAGCAAACCGCATTCCTTTCACCATGGAGTCGTCGTCATCGTCTGAGACGAGATATTCCTTGCGCGGAGTCGTGAGCATTATAGCCTCTACATTCTCGATATCAGGCTCTTCATCTTCAAGGAAGGAATATACCACGAAACGAACCTGATCGGTGGCCTTCTGCGACTTCGCATCGGCATCCCATTCGAGATAAGCCTTACCGTCTTTCTTAGTCAGACGAAGGTTGCTGACAGGAGCCGGTTTCACGTTGGGATCTCCATAGGCCGGAGGAAGCGCGACAGTGTTCTGATGCACATAGGCCAGCGAATCGGCCACACCCTTCATATTGCCCGTAACCCAATAACCGTGCCACCAAACATTGCCCTTTATATTGGGGAGATCGCGCGAGAGCTTCACCTTAGTTGCGAGTTCGTTGGAATCGCCTGTCTTGGGATCGGCGTTGTTCATGGTGCGCTGCACGTCCTGGCCGATGAATACGTCGACTCCATGGCAGTTGTCGTTCCACCAATGGGCCAGATGCCTGCTCGGAGCGGCCTTGAAGTCGAGGGTCCAGTAAAGCTGGGGAGCGAGATAGTCTACCCATCCTTCCTTAGCCCAAAGAAGCACATCGGCATAGAGACCGTCGTAGTTCTGAAGGCCATTGGAGTCAGAACCGCGCGGGTCGGTCTTCTTATTGCGCCATATGCCGAAAGGACTCACTCCAAACCGCACCCACGGCTTGGTCTCCTTGATGGTTGAGTTCATCTGTTCGATAAGGAGGTCTACATTGTGGCGGCGCCAGTCTTCACGCTTCATTCCCTCGCCAAACTTAGCGTATGACGCATCGTCGGGAATCTTGACTCCTGCTACGGGATAGGGATAGAAATAATCGTCGATGTGGATGGCATCCACATCATAGCGTGTGGTAATGTCTTTCACCACCTCACAGATGTAGTCGCGGTTTTCCTGATAGGCAGGGTCGAAAAATATCTTTCCGTCGTATTTGAAAAAGCGCTCCGGATGCTTCTTCGATATATGGTCGGCCGGCAGCACTTCCTTCGGAGAGGAAGTGACCCGATATGGATTGAGCCAGGCATGGAGCTCCATTCCGCGTTTATGAGCCTCCTCGATGGCGAATTCGAGAGGATCCCAAAGCGGAGCGGGAGCAAGGCCGCGTTTGCCGGTGATCCAGCTCGACCAGGGCTCGATGTCGCTGATATAGGCGGCATCGGCACAAGGACGCACCTGGAAGATTACGGCATTGCAGCCCGCACGGTGAAGGCGGTCGATCTGGTCGGCGATATAGGCCTTAAGCTGGGCGGTCCCCTTCTGCTGTGTGTTCATGTATTGGGTCTGGCCTATGATGTGGAGCCATGCGCCGCGAAACTCACGTTTTGGATTCGCGGCGCCGGCAAGGATCGGGAGAAGGAGAGAGAGTATAAGTGTACGGAATTTCATATCAGTTGTCGGAATACATGGAGTCCCACCACTGCGGGGAATCCTGGAGATATTTGGCAAACCACGCCATGATGGCGGCGTGCCAGGGTTGACGCTTGTCGTAGTCGGAGATGTAGTGGTTCTCGCCATCCACCTGGATGAACTCAACGTCGCGTCCGAGGATACGGAGTGCATTGAAAAGCTGAATGCTCTCGCCTACGGGCACATTGGTGTCGGCGTTGCCGTGCAGGAGCAGGAGCGGAGTGTGGATCTTGTCGGCGTTGAAGAGGGAGCCCTGCTTGGTGAAGAGTTCGGGATTGTTCCAGGGATACGACTCGGGAGCGGCCACTGCATTGTAGGAATACCCCCAGTTGCCTTCGCCCCAGTAAGACGTTACGTTGGAGATGCCGGCATGAGAGACAGCCGCAGCGAATATATCGGTAAGTGTCTGGAGATACTGGGTCATGAATCCGCCATAGCTTGCTCCAAGGCAACCGATCTTACTGTCATCGACGAAATCATGGGTGCGGCAGTATTCCTTCACGCCCTCGATGATATCTTCGGCCGTACGCTTACCCCATGCATTGGCATGGCGTGCGGAGAACTCCTGTCCGTAGCCGTAGGCACCCGAAGGATTTATGACGAGAGTGACATATCCGCGGGAAGCGAAGATATGGGGGTCATATACGCTGACATAGCGCTGGCAGGGGGAGCATCCGCCGTAGTAGTATACGATCATCGGATACTTCTTAGAGGCATCGAAATCGGGAGGAAGCACCTGCTTGCAGTCGATCAAAGTGCCGTCGGAAGTCCGGAACTGCCACGTGGAGACATCGCCTACCTGCAGATCGGGATACTCAGCGCTATAAGGATCGTCGACAACGCTGACCTTTCCGCTTTTAAGGTTGAACATCTCGCAGCGTCCGGCGTAATGATAATCCTGACCAACTGCAGCCATCCATTTGGTCTCATCGTTTCCGATGGAGAAACTGCTTATGTAGGGCATTCCGAAATTCACCTTCCAGATCTCGCCATTGGAGGGATCCATATGATAGACATTAAGGTCGAATCCGTCTGAGGCGCGGAAATAGATAAGTCCGTTAGCCCTGTTCCAGACAGGATTGCCATCTATGGAGGGAGTGAAATCGCGGGTCATGGCCGTGACTTTCCTGCGGTCGATATCCACGATGAAGCCCTGCACGTCGTAATCGTTGCTGTATCTGTGGCCACCATTGTTTTTGCCTACTCCGTCGAACGCCTCCGGACTGCCGGTGACGAAGAGCCGCTTGCCATCGGGAGAATAAGTGACGGTATTGATGCCTATACCCTCCTTTACAATCGTATCCGTCTGGAGAGTGGCGAGGTCAAGCTGCACCAAATCCTGAAAATAGAACGGGAAAGAATCCGCCTTCTCCATCACAGAGCCATATACGAGTTTACGGCAGTCGGGAGAGATGTCATACACGGCAGTGGTGTTTCCGGCATATGTGAGAGGTTGGCGTATTCCGGTCTTAAGGTCGTATTTCTCAAGATAATATCTGTCGCGATGACCGGCGAGGCGGTCGTCGGGGTCCCGGAGTCTCCTGAGAGGACCCTGGTCTTTCGGACCCTCCACATACTTATGCAGGATCAGGAAGCTTCCATCAGGACTCATGCTGAAGCTGCTTTCGGGAAGATCCTTAGCCAGAAGGGTCTGCTGCATGGTAGTGGCGTCGAGGCTATAGAGGGAGTAGGTGTCGTCGGTAGCCTCGGTGTAGCAGAGGCTGCTGCCCTTGTCCATCCAGAAGGCATTGACCGGAATGTTGACACTGACGGTCTTTCCGTCGGCGCACTGCTTAAGGACAGCCCACGACTTATACTTTCCTTCGCCATACATGCTGCTATAGCTGACTATCATGTATCTGCCGTCGGGCGATACAGAGACACTACGCACTCGCGGCCCCAAAGCTGACTCGTCGATCCTGAATCGCTTAGCGACGGACGGTCCCTGAAAGAACTCCACATCCTCAAACCCGGCATCGGGCACAAACTCAAGTGAAATCATCGGATCCGCCGGATCGTCGGGCAAAGAGACCAGCGACACGAAGAGATCGGCGGTCTCGGCAGGTTCGAGCGCGAAGTCCACATCCTTCCACTCTCCCACCGAGTCGGCTGAATTGAATTTCAGGAGGCTCTTGCCGCCATCGTAAAGCTCGGCCATGACATTCGACTTCAAGCGAAGCTTACCGCTGACATAGCGCGATGGACGCAAGCGGGTGGCCAAAGTGCGAATATCAGGATGCCTGTCCGCTTTCGGGAAGCGGACGCAACCGGCTGAGTCTACCGACATTCCGATCCAGTCGGCTCCGGGCTTCTCCAGCCTGCGGTTGATGACTGAAAGAAGCTTATCATTGGTGAAAGCATTCTTCGAAGAAGCCAAGGAATCAGCAGGCACCGCCGGAAGCATCAGGCTTATGGCAGGCGACACCCGGAATGAATCAAACCTTATAGATGCGTCATCGCCCCTCACCGCGAAGAATGAGAGGGCGACGGCTGACGCGGTGAGGACCGCAGTCACTTTATCGTTCATTATTGTGGAGTTTTAATGTTGTAAAGCTGTGGAGGGAAGATAGCAAGCCTTATTTGTTTGCCATCTCGTATTTATAGATAGACTTCAGCTTGATATTGAAGACAAGTGTTGAATACGGCATCAGGCTTGAGCTTGAGGCGCCATATCCCGCAGATGAAGGAATGACACACGTCACGGAGTCGCCCACGTGCATATTGGTGAGCATAGCCCAGAAACCTGAAATCATGTCGGTCGGCTTGCAACGATATATGCTGTCGCCGTAAGTGGTCTGAGAGAAGCTCGAATCAAACGTCACGCCATTGTAGTATTTGCCTTCATAGATGATGTCGACCGTGGAATTATCCATCGGTACGAGATTTCCGGCAGTGAGGCTGCGGTCGTTGTGCCACTGAGCCAGAATCGACACACTTGGCGCCCATACAGGAGTGATCTTTTCGAAAACCTTGTTTCCGTCGGCACCGATAGTGTCCTGCATACGGATGAAGTAATTCTCGTTTTCGCTTATCCACTCAGCATAGTCGTAGGAATTATCGTCGCCGCCCAGGCAGGAAGTAAGTCCCGCAGCTGTGGCGATGGCCACAGCTGACGGGATGAAATATCTCATTATGTTCATTTTGTAGTGTTGACAGGTTAGAATTCCACCTTCGGGGCTTTGTTGGCACCGGCTTCGGCCTTGAACTGCTCCTTCTCCTTGAATCCGAACCAGCCGGCATAGATGGTGGTCGGGAATTTCTTGATGGAGGTGTTATAGTCCTTCACGGCCTGAGTGTAGCGTTCACGCTCGGTGGCGATACGGTTTTCCGTACCTTCGAGCTGTGTCTGCAGGTCGATGAAGTTCTGATTGGCCTTAAGGTCGGGATAAGCCTCCTTCACGGCGTTGACATATATGTCGAGCGCACCCTTTAGCTTGCTCTGGGCCTCCTGATACTGCTGGATGTTCTGCTGCGGGTTCTCCACAGCCTCAGCTGCATTGTATGCTTCGGTAAGGCCGGAGCGCGCCTGAGTGACCTTGATGAAGGTCTCGCTCTCATGCTCGGAATATCCCTTCACGGTATTCACCAGATTGGGGATGAGGTCGGCACGGCGCTGATACTGGTTTTCCACCTGCGCCCAGGCCTGATCGACGGTCTGCTCCTTCTCCACGAGGGAGTTGTAGTTGCAGCTCGAGAGGGTAGACATCGCGAAGAGGACTACGAAAGCCATCGCTATCCGGCTGATTATCTTTTTCATATGATGATTTTTGAAGGTGTGGGGTCCTTAAAGTCTTTAAGGTCCTTAAGGACTTTAAGGACCATTGCCGACGCAATCAGATGAGCTTCTTCAGGAGCGAGTTGAGCGATACCTTTTCGGCGAGGATCTTCTCAAGGTCGTCGATGCTTACGCGTTCCTGCTCCATGGAGTCGCGATGGCGCAGGGTCACGGTGTTGTCTTCGAGTGTCTGATGGTCTACCGTGATGCAGAAAGGAGTGCCGATGGCATCCTGGCGACGGTAGCGCTTGCCGATGGAATCCTTTTCGTCTACCTGACAGGTGAAGTCGAAACGAAGCTTATGCTGAATCTCGCGGGCCTTCTCGGGAAGACCGTCTTTCTTCACGAGGGGGAGCACGGCACACTTCACCGGAGCGATCGGAGCCGGGAAGTGGAGCACAACGCGGCGGTCGCCGTTGCCGAGGTCCTGATCCTCATAGCAGCTGCAGAGCACGCTGAGGAACATACGGTCGACACCGATTGAAGTCTCGATCACGTAGGGCACATAGCTCTGGTTGAGTTCCGGATCGAAATACTGTATCTTCTTGCCTGAGAACTTCTCATGCTGCGAGAGGTCGAAGTTGGTGCGGGAATGTATGCCCTCCACTTCCTTGAATCCGAACGGCATCTGGAACTCGATGTCGGTAGCGGCGTTGGCGTAGTGGGCAAGCTTCTCGTGGTCGTGGTAGCGGTATTTGGAATCTCCGAGGCCGAGGGCCTTGTGCCATTTGAGGCGGGTGGAGCGCCAGTAGTCGAACCACTTCATCTCCTCGCCGGGACGAACGAAGAACTGCATCTCCATCTGCTCGAACTCGCGCATACGGAAGATGAACTGACGGGCCACGATCTCATTGCGGAATGCCTTACCGATCTGGGCGATACCGAACGGGATGCGCATGCGGCCTGTCTTCTGTACGTTGAGATAGTTGACGAATATGCCCTGGGCAGTCTCGGGACGGAGGTAGACATCCATGGCGCCGTCGGCAGTGGAGCCCATCTCGGTCTTGAACATGAGGTTGAACTGGCGCACGTCGGTCCAGTTCTTGGTACCGCTGATCGGGTCGACCACCTCATAGTCGAGGATGATCTGCTTGAGCTCGGCGAGGTCGTTGGCGTTCATAGCGTCGGAGAAACGCTGATGCAGTTCGTCGCGCTTCTTCTGATGCTCGAGTACGCGGGCGTTTGTAGCGCGGAACTGCGCCTCGTCGAAAGCGTCGCCGAAACGCTTTGCAGCCTTAGCCACTTCCTTATTGATCTTGTCGTCGATCTTTGCGATCTCGTCTTCGATGAGCACATCGGCGCGGTAACGCTTCTTGGAGTCGCGGTTGTCGATGAGGGGATCGTTGAAGGCGTCGACGTGTCCGGAAGCCTTCCAGATGGTAGGATGCATGAAGATGGCAGAGTCGATGCCGACGATATTGTCGTGGAGCATGGTCATTGCCTCCCACCAGTAGCGTTTGATATTGTTTTTGAGCTCGACGCCGTTCTGGCCGTAGTCGTAGACGGCGCTGAGGCCGTCGTAGATTTCTGATGACTGGAATACGAAACCGTATTCCTTGGCGTGGGCCACTATCGTCTTGAATACATCTTCCTGTTTTGCCATATTCGTATATTGTTTTTCGTTTGTATCTGTTTCAAGTTGCAAATTTAATCATTTTTTTTCAAATAAGAGAGGTGATTATGATTTTTTTGCACTTTTGTTTCCGCTATCCCTAAACCTCCGAATGAAGATGCGACTTCGGAGGCGAAGCAAAAACACACATTAATATGGTTTGAGAGGGAAGGGAGACACATAAAATCTACTCCACACATTATCAATTTGCAATCATAACCTCAATAATCCACACAAAATGAAAGTTTCGCTAAAATTTATATTAAATTACTATGAATCAACAATTTACAATGGGGGGGGGTAGACAAAACAATCAATTAACTGATTCTCTGATTGTTAAATAATCATCATCAACCATAAAAAAATTTACAAAAAACTTGCATATAATATCAAAAAATTATTACCTTTGCATTTTAAATCACTGCTGACGGAGAGCCGGCCCGGCTTCAGATATCACACTGACTTAACGGCAGAGCTACCCTGCATGATAAAACAACAACCTACAGAACAGTTAACCTACGGATAGACCATCTGATTGATAAGAGTGCTTATACATAACGAGATGCAATTAAAAATGAAGATAATACTGGCTTCAATGCTGATGGCCCTGATGGCCACACATGCCTTTGGAAACACCCCCGTCGACTCGGTGAAGGTGTATTTCCAAGTGGGCAGCAGCCTGTTCGATCCTGCACTCCGCGACAACGGAAATGCGATGGAAAGCTTCATTCGTTCGGTGAAAGACAAGCACACACCAGAAGAAACGGACAGCATAGTGGTAAGAGCATACGCATCGCCTGAAGGAACAAGCACCGTCAACGAACGCCTCTCTCAAATGCGTTGCAAGACGGTGGCAGACTTGCTGATAAAGGAAGCCGGCATCAACCCCGGAGCAGTACGCACTATGCCCGAAGGCGTGGCCTGGAACGAATTCAGACGTCTGGTGGCGACAGTCCCAGACGTTCCGTCGAGGGAAAAGGTGCTATACATACTCGACAACGTTCCTATCTGGATCTACAATTCAAAAGGAGCGATCACCGACGGAAGGAAAAAACGGCTGATGGAGCTTGACAGAGGAGAGACCTACCGCTGGCTTCAGGCCAACATATTTCCGGAACTCCGCAATTCGGTGGCTATAGCCGTCTACGCCAAAGGCATCACAACCACACGCGAGATATATCATCCGGAAAAGGTCCGGCTTCCGGAGACTAACACCACTCTGACCACGCTCCTTATTCCAGACTCCCTCTGCCGATGTGAGATAAGCAATGCGGCGGAAAGCCTACAGTATGGCATCACTCACTCCAACCGACATAAACGATTCTTCATGGCAGTGAAGACCAACATGCTCTTCGACGCTCTGCTCGTCCCCAACATAGGAGCCGAATTCTATTTAGGGAAGAACGTCTCGGTAAGCGGCGAATGGATGTATGCGTGGTGGGACAGAAATTCCAGCCATTATTACTGGCGCACGTATGGAGGGAATCTGGGGCTGCGGTGGTGGTTCGGGCGAAAGGCGCACGCGAAACCCCTTACGGGTCATCATCTCGGCCTCTACGGCGGCATACTTACATTTGACTTCGAACTGGGCGATACCGGATACATGGGCGGCAAGCCCGGGGGCACGCTCTGGGACCGCTGGATAATAAATACCGGCATCGAATACGGCTACTCCATCCCGATAGGACGTCGCCTCAACATCGACTTCTCCATCGGATTAGGATATATGGGAGGAAACTACATCAAGTATTACCCCTTCGACAACGACTACTTCAAGGAAAAGGAATATAAAATGCGCTTTTTCGGCCCCACGAAAGCAGAGATATCACTCGTATGGCTCTTAGGACGCGGCAACGCCAACAGCAGGAAAGGAGGTGGACAATGAGACCGAAGACCTACATGCTCCACATCCTCGCGTCGGCCACCCTCGCCATTCTGACCGGGGCATGCACCCACAAGGACCTCAACGAAAACGCTCCCACCACCATCGCCGACAACGTGCAGGTAGTATTCAACTGGAGCAACGCTCCTGACAAGGAAGCTTCCACCATGGTATTATACCTCTATTCCGACGCCCACGGTATGATGGACTATCGTTTTAACAACACAGACGGTGGACTCATAAGGACCTATGGCGGACCGCACACCGCCATCTGCCACAGCAACGACAACCCCTATTCGCATCTTCTCCGCAACGAGGAAAGCCATGACGGAATGGAGATCTACACCGACGACTCATCCGTGCTCGTAGGACAGGGCATCTCTACACGGGGCATACCGCGCGCCAAGGGCACGGAAGACGAACCGCTCCGCTTCACGCCTCCCATGATCTACGGATCGCAAGACAGGGATATCGACCTGAAGGTGTCAGGCCTAAGCCAGACACTCACGATGTATCCGGAAGAACTTGTCTGCCGATACTCCGTGGAGTTTGTGGATGTGGAAAACATTCAGAACGCCGACCTCCGCATCGACGCCACTATTTCTTCGCTCGCAGGAGGCTACCGTCCCGGCGTGATGGAGCCTACTTCAGAAGCCGTGTCACATACGTTCACCCTAACGGCCGATGCGGAAAGTAAGACGATGACCTCCGAATTCTTTACCTTCGGAGTTCCGGCAGGAGAGGAAAAGCCCCATATGATCGGCCTCTACATAGCGTTGAGAAACCGGACCGGCAATTTCTATACGTTTGATGTCTCCAAGCAGGTGAATGAGGCGCCGGATCCGAAAAACGTCAGCATAAAGATCTATGGCCTGAAGCTTCCCGACATTCCGGATATCCCGATAGACCCTCCGGATGAAGAAGGAGGCGTCAGCATAGAAGTGGACTCATGGGACACCATACACTACGACATCAAGGTATGATACCGGACCATCCACAAAGACAAACAAAGTCAAACCAACGAAACAAACATAATACATTAAACTTTCAAGTATGAAGAAATTTTCATTAATCGCAGCAGCAGGAGGGATGGCCATCATGACCTCATGCTCACAGGAAGAGGTGTCGACCGGCGGAATAAAGCAGACCGGCGATTTTCCCATCTCGTTCAGGGCCGGTGTAGCCACCCGAGTGAACCCGGACCTCGACTACACCAACAATCCCTCGACGTTCTACGTGACGGCCTACCCCAACGGCCATAAGGCCGTAAACAACGAACTTCCCGACCCGCTCTTCAAGGACGAGCCGTTCTATCTGATGGGAGCCAACCTCTATGCAAGCACCAGCAACAGGAAATGGCCCAGCAAGGAAGACGCCGACATGGTGGAGTTTTTCGCCTACGCTCCCTCGCTCGAAGAGATGCAGGCAGCCGCCCTCACTCAGCTTGACTCTTCAGCCAGCAACTACGAGAGCACTAAGAATGAATACATGAACGGCATGCAGTTCTACAACCTATGCCAGGACGGAGTGGCACTCGATCCCCTCAACCAGCAGAACGATACCTTCACAGGAGTAACCCTCTACAAGGGCTTCAAGCTCGGCCGCTTCTACGTGGCCACGGACATATCCAAGCAGGTAGACTTCATCACGGCACACGTGGCAGCTGACATTCCCGAGAACGAAGACGAGTCAAAAATCGGAGTCAAGCTCGCCTTCAAGCATCAGCTCTCCAACATCGAGCTCCGTGCATTCGCCAACAACGAAGACTATAACATAGAGATCGCAGGCGTAAGACTTGGCCGGCCCTATACAGGCGGCGCCATCTTCAACTTCTGCGACAAAGACGGCAACGTCAGCTATGCCGACGGCGGACAGTGGGGCATCTCGCAGAAGCCGCAGCGAATGGCTGTGGAATACATCTATGGTGCAGGCGACGAAATCTACCGAATGGGTGGCTTCAACAGCATCAACGGCAGCCAGATCGTGACTACCGCCTCCCACACCTCGGCAGCCTCGGCTACCTCCATCATGGGCAAGGGGGGCAACGCCATGGTGCTCCCGACTAAAAACGCAGCCTGGGCCGGAGAAGACAATCCCTGGATCGCGCCCAAATATCAGTCGGCGCTCGACGGCAAGGATCCCCTCCCCTGGAATGCTGAAACGCAGGGCGACATGTATTTCAGCATCCTTATCCGCGTGACCCTCAAGCCAAACGCGAATGAAGTGACCGCACAGCAGATCTATCCCTACGGCAACAACACCAACATGAACGTGGTCTACATCGAGAAGGAGCAGAACTCCAACAAGATCATCGGCCAGCTCCCGTCGAAGACCTCTACAGTCGGAGCCAACAACGAGCTTGTAGAATTCGGATGGGCTTCAGTGCCGGTAGGAGTAAACTGGGAAAGAGGCAAGAAATACATCTATACGCTCGACTTCTCTGACGGCGTAGGCATCCAGGACCCGGAAGACGCTCGTCCCGGCACACCGATCATCGGCGACGGCATCAAGTTCTCTGTATCCGTGACCGCATGGGACGAGAACACGATTACAACACCCGTACCTCAGGAATAATCAAATCCGCATATCATAAAGGGGAGGGCCGCGACGCCCTCCCCTGTCAACTGAATTAAAAGTATATGAAGATAACAAGAGCCACATGTCTTGCTCTCGGAGCGTTTGTCTGCGCAGCCTCCTGCACTCAGGAGACGGCGGAGCCTGACATATACGAATGGGCCGACGGGAAGATCTATTTCAGAACCTCCCTCTCCGACATCGTATCCTCACGGGGCGCCGACATGACTCCGGAGAGTCTTGGGTCATTTCAGGTGACATGCTTTAATACAGGAGACATCAAGGGAATCACGGATGGAGTGTTCAAGCCATATTTCGAAGACGCGACATTCATCCGCAAAACGTCAGCCGCCGGAACCACCTACGTGTCCTCCCCGGCGGAGGGACCGCGCGCATGGCCTTCCAACTCTGGAGTGCTCAGTTTTTTCGCCTTCTCCCCTTCGCTGAGTGTAATGGACTCCTCGCTCTCCGGCATTCAGGAGCCAGAGAGAGTGGGCTATCTTAACCTCACAAACTCGTCGGCCACCGACGGACAGAGCGCCTCGATCGGATACCGCCTCGAAAAAGTGCGCGTCAACCCCGACATCGCCGGACAGTTTGATTTCATCACAGCCAAAGCATCGGGAGAAAGATGGAAGGATTTCAGCCAGGGCGTGGAGCTCGCATTCAGCCATCAGATGAGCCAGGTGGAACTGCGCGCCTGGGGCTCGGGAGCAGTCTATGATTTCGAGATAGCAGGAGTGCGGGTAGGCAACCCTGCCGTAGAAGGGGATTTCATCTTCGCAGACCCCACATCTCCGACTGGCTGGAAAAAAACCGAACGCCCGACTACAGGCAAAGTGGAATATCTGTACAGAACCGCTGCCGCCTCACAGCCATCAGCCGGCGACAGAATATACAGTATCAACCACACCGAACACAACACTGCCCAGGCTGCTGAATCGATCATGGGACTCGGCGGCTGCGCCATGGTGATACCTACAGTCAACAGCAAATGGGAAGGGCTCGAAGATCCCAACATAACGGCGACACCCTACTCCACGGAAAGGATGTATTTCAGCATACTGCTGAGAGTCAAGGACTCGGCCTCAGGAATCATGATCTATCCCTACCCCGACGATCCCTACGGAATGAAGACAGAGCATTATGCTGTAGACAGAAACGGGACGATCATAGCCCGGCTCTTTACCGGATCCGAGGAGGGATCCTACTACAGGGATGAACAGCTGAGCATCCCGTATGAAGCCACCGACGGAGAGGAAATCAAGGAATTCGGATGGGCGACAGTGCCCGTAGACGCGGACTGGGCCGCAGGAAAACGATACGTCTACACGCTCAACTATTCAGAAGGCATTGGGCTGCATGATCCCGATGATCCCGAACCGGGCAAACCTATATCGGGACAGGCCACGATTTCATGGAGCGTAGCTGTACAGGGCTGGGACTATGCCGAAAAGAACGACGACTATGATCCGGATATCGACGTGCCCTGAATCTCCCACATCACCTAAACCATTCACTTCGACAACAACCTATGGATAAGAAAACCACCATATATCTCTCACTCGGAACGCTTTTGGCGCTCGCCTCATGCTCGCAGGAGAATCCCGGCGACGGAGCTCCGCGCGCCGAAGACAACATAGAAGACAACAGGATCTATTTCCGGTCCTATCTCCCTTCAGTCACAGAGTCACGCGCCGGAATTGTCGATACCGACAAATTCAACTATTGCCAAGTGACCTGCCTGAATCCTGACGACGACACCCTCACCGACCCCGCTACGGGGGAGATGACTCCATACTTTACCGACATACGCTTTGCGAAAGAAGAAAACGGACGATTCATCTCGCAGGGCACCGACACCTGCAAGTGGCCCGATTCGCAGAGCAGACTGCATTTCTTCGCCTATCACCCCTCCCTTACGGAAATGAACCATACGGGAAGCGGAGACTATTTCAACCTCATAAACTCCTCGACCTCGAAAGACGGCAATCTGACTCTTGACTACAGGCTGAAAGGGTTCAAGGTAGCCACGGAAATCGCCAAACAGGTGGATTTCCTATCCGCCTATGCCTCAGGCTCAGCTTCGGAAAGCGCAACCTCCGGGATAGCGCTCGACTTCAAGCACCAGATGGCCCGCGTGGAGCTCTCGGCATGGAGCGGAAGCGATAAGTATGATTTCGATATTGCCGGAGTAAGAATCGGCAACGCCATAACGGAAGGAGACTTTCATTTCCCCAACGGGCTTGGAGAAGAATATCCATGGAGCGGCACTGAAGGGAAGACCGCTCCTGTGGAACATATTTTCACTGCAGGAGAATCAATCGTTAAGCTGAGCAAGCAGAGCGGTATGCACGCCTCCGAAAATGACGCCGCATCCGTAATGGGAAGCGCCGGCCCGGCCATGGTAATACCGATGAAAAACCGCATAGAGGCATGGGAAGGGAAAAGCGATCCCGCTATATCCAATATCCCCTACACTACCGACAGGCTCTATTTCAGCCTTCTCGTAAAGGTAACCAACCTTGACGGGGAAACAGTCTATCCCTACCCCAACGATAAGGACAACATCCCGCAGGTATATCTTGCCGTGGAAGACGGCAAAGTAAACCGACGCGTCTACAGATTTGACGGTGCATATTACACCTCTGACCATAAAGACGAGACTTACATATACTCTCCAAAAGCGAATGAAGAAATACTCGGCTTCTGCTGGGCGGCCCTCCCTGTAGCCGCCAAATGGGAGGCCGGGAAGATCTATGGCTATAAGCTCAACTATTCCAACGGCATAGGGTGGCAGGATCCCGATGATCCGAATCCGGGCGACCCGATCATAGAGAGAGGACGGATACCGTTTGAGGTGACCGTAGCCGAATGGACTCCGGCTACCGACTATAATCCAGACCTCGAAGTGCCGAAAAGATAACAACCAATACAATAGACCACGATACAGCAATGGCAACATACAGATACACATCATACGCTCTTTTCGCCGCCTCACTGCTTATGGCCTCCTGCTCCCAGGAGGAGACCATAGGAGCAAACGGCGGGAACGCCGGAAAGATAGAGTTCAGGGCCTCGCTTCCCTTAGTGGCTACCCGCGCTACAGAGACCAAGGGCTCCATTCTACGCGACTTCCATGTCAGCGGGTTCACGACCGGGGAGACATCCGAGACCCCTTACTTCCTTGATAAGGAATTTTCCAAAAACGAAGCCACCGGCAGATACGTCTCAACAGACGGAACCTGCATATGGCCCAACAACAACGACATACTCCGATTTCTCGCCATCTCTCCCTCATGCAGCGAAATGCGGACCAATGGAGGATTTACCGATACGGACTTCTCTTTCACGCATTCCGCAGGGCATACGCTATCCAACTTCAGGATCGCACACGACATCGCTTCGCAGACCGACTTCATAACAGCCATGGCTACCGGTCAGCTTCTTGAAAACGAGGAAACCGGCGTAGAGCTCAATTTCAAGCATCAGCTGAGCCGTATCGGCATCAAGGCATGGGGGGATTCGAAGAGCTTCGACCTCGAGATAGCCGGCGTGCGCCTCGGCGGGGTCGGCATCAGCGGCGACTTCATGTTTGCATCCGATCCTGACGCGGCCCAAGGAGGAGAATGGCAGTCGATAGGAAAAGGAAATGTGGAATATGTATTCCGTGCCGGGGACAGCATCGTGACCCTCGACCAGAACGAGGGAGCGCCTCGCTCTGCGGAAAGCGCGGTGTCTATCATGGGGAGCAATGTAGGAGAAGGCACCGGCTACGCCAACACCGCAATGCTGATCCCTGCATCCTATCAGGCATGGAATCTGACGGGAAATAAAGACAACGGAGAGGATCATGCGGAAGGCATGTATTTGAGCGTGCTCCTGAGAGTGGCCGACACCACCCCATATGGGAACTACGGCGAGACCATCTATCCTTATGCCGACAATGCCGAGGGGATGGAGGTGGTCTATCTCGCAGTAGACAAAGAAGATGGCAAAAGCGTGAAGCAACGGGTCTACAGCGATGGTGAAAATTATTTCACAGACAAGGCTCAGACGGTTGCTTACGACGCAGAAGCCAACGGCGCACAAGTCAAGGCCTTCGGATGGGCGGCGCTCCCGGTGTCCGACGAATGGAAGGCCGGCTACGTCTATACCTATACCCTCAACTATTCCAACGGCGTCGGACTCATAGATCCGCTCGATCCCCGACCGGGAGAACCGATCATCAGCGACAGAGTGATCCTCGATGTAGATGTGGAGGAATGGAAAGAGGGGGCTACAACGGATGTGACAGTGCCGAGACATTAAACAGCTACCGAACATGAAGACGATCATACAATCATCATTCCTGCTGCTCGGAGGCATCGTAGGCATGGCCTCATGCTCCAATGAGGAGGCGCCTGACACTCCGGCCGCGTCAAAAGACAGACACATATTATTCCATACCTCGCTTCCAGGTATATCAACAAGAGCTTCGGAAATAACCGAAGAGCTCGGATATTTCCATGTGACGGCCTTTGACGAGTCTGACTCCAGCTTAATCACTGACGGAATAATGAAGGAATATATGGACACCGTCAGGCTTGAAAAAGATGACGCCACGACATCCTACACCTCCGACCTATGCAGCTGGCCGCTGCCCGGGCAAGAAAGCGACCTACTGCATTTCTTCGCTTTTTATCCAAACATTCCTGACACGGCGGCAATAGACAACCAAACCACCGCTGACAATGACGGGATATCGGTAGACTACAGAATCAGCGGCTACAGCGTTGCGTCCGATATAGCCGAGCAGGTGGATTTCGTAGCCGCCTATGCTTCCGGATCTATGGAAAAGAATCTCTTTTCAGGCATCAGGCTTGATTTCCAACATATGCTGAGCCGCATAGAGGTGAAGGCTTGGGGTGCGAACAAAAGCTGCGACATAGAGATAGCAGGCGTGCGCATCGGAGGCACCGGCGTGAAGGACACTTTCAGCTTCATGCCCTCCGTGGATGCTGGCGAGTGGACCGGAAATCCTACACGAGGAGAAGTGGAATACATATATCGCAACGGCGACAACATTCTGACGCTCGATAGAAAAGAGGGCTCCCCGCTTTCAGAGGGATCGGCTATCTCCATAATGGGTAGCCGCATCGGTGATTACGACAACTGCGCGATGCTGATTCCGGCTAATTACGGAGGCTGGAATTATGCCACAGACCCCACAAACGAACAATCAGGAATGTATATCTGCGTACTGCTTCGTGTGACCGACGCGACCCCTACCGGAGTAGGAACGCAGATCTATCCGTACACCGACAATACTCAAGGCGCCAATTGGTCGGCAATACCGACCGTCTGGCTGACCGTAGACAAGGAAACCGGAAAGACAGTAGGCACGAGACTGTACCTCAAAGACAATGCTTACTTTACCGACAGCGCCTGTACCCTCCCCTACTCCCTTGCCGACAATGAGGACGTGAAGGCATTCGGCTGGGCGGCGCTCCCTATCGGCGGCGACTGGGAACCGGGATGCATCTACACCTATACGCTCGACTACAGCCACGGAGTCGGTCTTCACGCCCCTGACACTCCGGGCGATGATAAGCCCAAAGCCGGCGATCCCATCATCAGCGATAAGGTAGGCGTATCGGTCAGTGTCAAGGAATGGAAGTCAGGGGGTCCGGCGTCAGGCGTCGAGGTGCCCGGTTCATGAAAGGTATGAATTAATCCAGCAGCTACAAACTGACAACCAATTGAGCATTCTGCATTATGAAGCGTGCATTTTCGATAAAAACACATATACCGTTGCTCTCGCTTCCGGCGTTGATACTCTCCTCATGCTCGCATGAAGAGCTGCCGGGACGCGTGGCGACGACCGATGACATGACAATAACATTCATCACCTCCCTCCCTGGAGTCGGAAGCCGTTCGCTATCCGGCACTGAAGAGGAAAGCCTCGACGCGGGATTCGACGTTACGGCTTTCAGCAAGGAGGGAGAATCGGATTCCGACGGAAAACATAATACGTTTTTCGAGGAGCAGCATGTATCCAAAGACGTCGACGGAGCCTTCCGATCCGAAACTTGCAGATGGCCTGACAACAAAGGAGACCACGAAGGACACCTGAAGTTTTTCGCATTCTACCCGTCGCGCGACGCTATGCACAGCAGCATAGCGGAAGACGAGGATTCGGGACATTTCAACCTGACCAACCACTCTGCAAAAGATGAAAACGAAGTCATATATGACTATCGCCTTGAAAACTTCAAGATCCACAGAGATATCTCCCGCCATATCGACTTCGTGACAGCGGCAGGCGAAGGCTCCAAGACAGAAAACCTCTACTCCGGAGTGAATCTCGAATTCCAGCACCATCTGAGCCGAATCTCCCTTCAGGCCTGGGGAGCAAGCACTGACTATAATGTAGAGATAGCAGGGGTAAGGATAGGCAGCCCGGTGACAGAAGGAGATTTCAATCTCGCAGCAACCCCTGAGGCAATTTCCGACGGAGACAACACAATAGGAGCCTGGATCTTAGGAGAGACTCCCATAAGAAGCAGCGTGGAATATATTTTCAGCGATGCGGGAGACTCAGTAATACCGATCGACGGAAAAAGCCACACTACTCAGGCCACAGCCGCCTCTGTAATGGGACTCGGCGGATATCCCATGGTGATACCCTACTCCCACGAGGCATGGGATCACAACAACGATGCCCCCAATGAGAACGAGGGGATGTATTTCAGCGTCCTCCTGCGCGTATGCGACAAGAGCGGGCTTCAGCTTTATCCCTATCCGGCTACTGCTGCGGGAGAAGATGAATCCGACGGGGATGAGAAAAAAATGGCGGTGATATACCTTTCAGTCGACCCGAACACCGGGAAAGTCCTGAAACGTCTCTATAAAGTCGGAGACAGCTATTATACTGATCCGGAATCATCGGAAGACACACTCTACAGTGCGGATGAAGCAGAAGAAATTCGGGAATACGGCTGGGCTGCGGTACCCGTGAAAACGGAATGGAAAGCAGGGTACGAATACACCTACGCTCTTGATTACACTAAGGGTGTAGGCGTTCAGGACCCGGAAGACCCATATCCCGGCACTCCTATCCTCATGCCGCTAACTACCGGAGCCGATGGTCCGGACATGCTGGAAGAAATCACTACACATAAGGTGACGAATTTAGACGTGATCAATAAAAACAAACCCATCCAAATGGGCAAGTGAATAAATATAAGATGAAATATAATGGTTTCTGACTATCTGAAATATTCAATATATGCCTTGACGGCAGCCTGCGTTATCGGAGGCTGCTCATCTGAGTCTCCTGACGGGCAGACCGACGGCACACAGGAAGTGGAGTTCACCACCGGAAGGGAAACCCGCTCGGCCGTCACTACCACCTCGAATCTGACCGGAAAGGCATTCGCAGTCTACGGCGATATGAAACCGTTTGCAGCAGCTGCAGAGGCCTCCTCTACGCTTGTCTTCAACAAGGAGCAGGTGGCTTATACGTCCGGAAGCTGGAAGTACGGCAGATCCATCTATTGGTTTCCGAGCCATCAGCACTCTTTCGTCGCACTGCATCCGTTCGAGGCCATAGGCACCACAGCAGCAGGAAAAACCACCGTAACCAACGTCAGATATGAAGATGGAATGCTAAGTTTCTCCTACACTCATCCCGAGGACTACAAGAATGCATCAGACGTGCTGGTAGCCACCCATAGACGCGACTACGTCCCTGAGTTAGGGAAAAAAGCGGACCCGGTCAATTTCACTTTCGAACACACTATGGCGGTTCTTGACATCGTGGCGAAATACACCGAACCACTCGTCTATGGCAATCAGAACAACCGTATCGAGATTCAGGAAGTGATCCTCGATAGCATCAATGTCTCGGGCAACTACTCAATCCGTCCGGATGATCTTACTGAAGGCAAAGACCGGACAAGCACCCATGATGCCACCGGAAAGTGGACTAAACTCAAGTTGGGTAACAAAAGTTTCAAGGGTACAAGTTATAACGGACTCGTTAATACGGTAAACCGTACGGATGTTATACCTTACAGGCGTCTTTATTCCAATTCTGACGACTTCATAGTGCTTCCCAAGGAAAAGGGAGACGTGAAGATGACGGTAAAATTCGACCTTTATGTCAATATGGTGAAAGTGGCTGAACATACGCTCTCCACTGTATTTGAAGATGCGGAATGGAAAGCGGGACAGAAGATAAGATACGAACTGATATTCACTGCAGGCGAGATACTTCAGGGAGGCACCTATATAGAAAATTACAGAAATGTGGATGACCTTGTCGAGACAATCGACGACACATCGAGTGATCACGGTGCCGGATCAGGAACTTTATCTACAAACAATGGATGGACCAATATCGCGCTTGGTGAGCAATAACTTTTTGAATTGAGAATTGAAAATTATTTTAAATTTAGGATTCTTTTGAATTGAATTGAGAATTTTGAATTATGAAATATATACGGATTATAATCTATACGATAATCACGGCGACGCTTTTAGGTATGGCGGCGTGCGAGGATGAACGTTTTTTTTCTTCACCGGCATCGGATGAAGGAGAAGAGCGGATGGTCTCGCTGTCCCTTACGGTGTCAGACTCATTCGGCTCACATGGTGCTACGCGCTCCACCTCAGCCGGCGTGATCAATGAGAACACCGTGAAGGATATCTGGATCATCGAATATGATACGGATGGAAACAGAATTGGTTTTCCACGTTATTACGACAGCGACAACCTTTCAAGCGTGCGTCTGATCGTACCTACCAGTAATGACCACTCATTCACCGGTGTGATCTTGGCCAACACCCACAACAACAATCTTTTCGATCAGGAAAACGACCAGTCGCTTTCGGAAGACCGTCTGAAACTTATGTATGACGAGATCCGTGAGGAAAGTGAGGTCTACACCACATTGACAAAAGATGGCGTGACGGAACACTATCTGCCGATGAGTTGCACGTTTGATATAAATAAAGGCGGCAACAGCACCAATGATGCGGGCCTCCCAGTGTTCGACTGCGAGCTGAAGCGCAATGTAGCAAAAGTAGTGCTTACCCTTAGGACCAAAAACTTGAGTCTTGACTCGTTGGTGGTGCGTAATGTGCCGGAGAAACGCTATATAGCGGAGCGACTTTATCACGACAGTAATATAAAGGCTGAGACATTCGACAAAATTTACGACAGCCCGATGGAGCCGGACGTCACCGTACTCGATTGGGATATGGAGGTGTTCTCAGCTGAGCAGAAAGCAACTGCCGCTGCCCAGAATGGACTCACTCTCGTCTATTATATTCCGCGAAGCTGCTGGGGCAAAGCCGGAACAGCGACTAACGCTAAAGACAAAAACTGGGACGCTCCGGAGAAAGCGACTTATTTCGAGATCCTTGCCTCACGCCAGAACAACGGCGGCGGACTACGGTATAAGATATATCCCGGCATGGACGTTAAGAGTGACTTCAACATTATGGGGAACTGCTGCTATACGCTTACCGTGACGCTGGATCCAACCAACATAACCAACGACAGCCGTGTGGAAGACCTTAACCAGGTGCGTCTGACGGAATCAAACTCCTACATCATCAATCCCGGTGTAGTGACGTATGAGGTGCCGATATCAAGGATCAACACATTCTGGAGCAACGACACTCAAGACAGCAACCATGCAAACAATGTCTTAAAAGACGATGACGAATGGATTGCGGAAGTTATCTGGCAGGATAAGACCGAGCAGATGATTGAATTCTGCAACTCTACTGATGACGAAGGTGTCACCTACAGCGGTAAAGGTCCGACAACCTTTCATTTCAGGACAAAAGAAGGGAATCATGAAGGCAATGTCGTCATAGGCGTGCGCCGCAAGACCGACAGCACTCCCTCTCTTGCAACCAGGGAATATCTCTGGAGCTGGCATCTATGGCTGACCTCTTACAGCCCTGATCAGCAGACGCATGCCTGGACGGAAGATAAATATGAATATGAAGTAACTGGAGGCGCGGTACACCGATATGAAGGCAGTTACTGGCAGACCGTCTTCCACAACAAATATATGATGGACCGAAATCTCGGAGCCTGGACTGCTGATCCCGGTTCTTCCTCAGACGACGAACTCAAAGCGACTTTCGGCCTTTACTATCAGTATGGACGCTTCGCACCCTTCCCTCATAGCACCCTATCGGTATATGACATTAAAGGGGTAAAGATTAACAACACCATATCAACTACCAATCTGTTTACTCAGGAATTTGCGGCCAGTCATGCTGAGGCTATAAGAAAACCTCATTATTTCTTCAAATGCTCAAACAAGGATATCCAACTCCCCGGTTCGACTGTCAAAGTCAAGATGCGACGCTGGATCGGAGACCCGAATAGCCACCTCAATCCATATGAGAGAAATATATGGGACGATCCTGACTGGCATACTGACTCCAAAAGCATTTTCGACCCATGTCCACCGGGGTGGGAAGTGCCGGATTACGGCGTGTATGAAGGTTTTGCATCATTCGAGGTAAGCCTAAGGGATAATAGCAATACCGTCAAAAGTTACTTCAAGACAAATTCCGTAGAGCCCAACAATACTGTTAAAGGAGCTAACGGTACCGTCAAAGGCTATCATTTATATTTAAATCCGAACGCTCCGGAAAAAGGTACTGCTTGGTTTCCTCTCGCCGGTTGTAAGAGCTCTACGTCAAACAACATGTATGATGGACCGTCGTCGTCTAGCACCAGTCAAACTGGCGGTCCGGAAGGGGAATACTGGATGAGCGTTCCGATCAATAGCGACTACTGCAACCGCATGGATATGACAAGAGCCGGAATACAGCTACAGCCTTCCTTCGACCGTGGCAGCCGAAGCGCTGGCTCATCAGTGAGATGCATCCGGCAATAATAATCAATCATGACTGATATGAAAAGATATATATGGCTTTTTGCGGCATTGACCGCCCTGACATTCGTCGCTGCCTCCTGCAGCGACGATATGACGGGTATGCCGGACGATACCGACATAGCGACAGATGACGGGACACTCCGAACTGTAAAGCTCAGACTCAAGGTTGCGCAAGGGTTCGAGGGAGAGGATCCGGCCACCCGGTCAGTAACCACAGGATCGGTGAATGAAGATGAAATAAAGGACTTCTGGTTTATCGAATATAGCCAGGAGAATCGCCGTGTGGGTTTTCCGCATTATTATACTCTCGAGAGTCAGGAAGAGCTGCAAGAGCTGCAGGTAATAATACCCAACTATCGAAACAATAAGTTTCATGGGCTCATCATAGCAAACACACATAATCCGCATCTCTTCGATGGGCAGGCAATGCTTGATTCCACCAACTATCTCAAGTCACTCCGTAATGAATTGGTAAAAAAGATTGAGAAGCAGGATGACTGCATCACGTCGGAAGGCTATCTTCCGATGAGCGGCTCATTTGACATTTACGATGACGGCTCAGGAATGGAGAATGTAAGTTGCCAGCTTAGAAGGGATGTGGCCAAGGTAGTGGTAAAACTATCAGTACCATCGGCGGAAGTGCAGCTTGCCAATGCCCTCTGGAGAAACGTTCCGGACAATATATCTCTTCTCGAGCACCTAAACCATGCAGACTACAATACTACGAAGACTGACAATGCAGCCTATCGCAACCTCTATTCTTCCTACGAAACTTTCCGCACCAAGGGGATGGGCGATGCCACTTCAAATGCTCCCCAAGTAAATGTTTTGAATTGGGCGGAAGAAAATAATGTGGATATAAAGCAAGTCGGCGCCGAGCCCGTGACTATGGTATATTACCTTCCACGCAACGTCTGCGGAATATATGGAAACGCCACGGATGAGAAGGATAAGAACCGTGCTGCCATCCAGAATAGCCTTAAGGCTACTTTTTATGAAATTAACGCCAACGTGACGGGCTACCAGCTGAGATACCGCATATATCCTGGTAAGGATAAATACACCGACTTCAATCTGCTGCCCAATTATTGCTACAATCTGGAGATAAAAATAGAGGCGCCCGGCAATCCCGGCTCTGACAGCAGGGTGACCAATATGAACAAGCTGAGGCTTGATGAATCCAACTCGTATATCATCGAGCCGGGCGAAGATATCACCTACGCCATTCCCACTTCACGAATCAATTATTTCTGGCAGGAGGAAGACCCGGACAACGTGATAGCCGATGATGAGGAATGGATAGCCGAAGTGATATGGCAGGATCAGGATGAACGCATGATCACATTCTACGATGCCGACAATGATCCCATGGTAGGCGCCACAGCTTACACAGGCAAAGGAAACAACGCCATCTATTTCAAGCCCTCGGCCGGAGTTGAGGGAAATGTCGTAGTCGGCGTCAGGAAAAAAAGTGATACAACCCCCGCTCCCGACCAGAGGGAATACCTCTGGAGCTGGCATCTTTGGATCACGGATTACAATCCTGACGAAAACATCTCGCCGTGGGTGGCGGGAATATACAATTATGACGTCGATTTAGGATCCGTACATCGCTATGAATCAAACTTCTGGCAGAAATCCTTCCTCAACAAGTATATCATGGACCGCAATTTAGGTGCCGTCTCCCCTACTCCTTCTACTGATATCGAAGAGAGGAAACGCACTTATGGCCTTTACTATCAATTCGGCAGATTCGCTCCGTTTCCTCATGCGGATGCAGCCGTATACGACATAGACGGAAAAATCATCCCGGAATTTGCAAACAGAAGCATCTCCGGCATCGGAACTACCAATATGACTGCCAAGAAGACAGCTTCCTCTCTGACGGAGGCGGTAAAGAAACCATATATGTTCTTCACTTGCCAGAATGCGACCAACTCCCAGGGATGGTTTGCAGACAACCAGAACAAGTATGAGAACAACGTATGGGAAAACCCCTCCTGGCACTCCAGCAATACGAAAAGCCTCTTCGATCCGTGCCCTCCCGGTTGGTGCATTCCTGACGTTTCCGTATGGGAAGGTTTCAGAACATATACCGTAGTTTCCGGATCATTAGGTAATACCGCATTCCAGACGCAGGCCGATAAAACCCAATATCCATTCGACACCTACAAAGGCTATGCCTTTTATCTGAACCCGGATGATACATCCAAAGGCACGGCATGGTATCCTGCGGCAAGCTATAAGAACGGAAGCAACGCTGGAATGGTGAATACCGAACGGATACCGGAAAACAGCAAAGTCAGCGGAGAGGAGACCACCGGAGCCTACTGGATGTCGATGCCCGCAAGTACCAATTTCGGACACCAGATGGAATTCACCTCCACCGGCATTCAGATGTCGGCGAATTTCGTCAGAGGCGGACGAAGCGAGGGAGCGTCCATACGTTGCATACGCCAATGATTCCCCATGCATATGAAAGCTAAATTAATGATTATCGCTTTGCTCCTCGCTGCTTTCGGATGCTCGGAGAAGAAGCGCATACATGATACTGTAAAGACAAGCGGGGACACTCCCCCGCTTGTCTTGCTATGTCAGGACATCGATTATTTCGATACGGCAGCTCTACACAGCGAAGCGTTTATGAAGCAGACCATGACCGATATCGTGAAAATGATGTCGGTGGCAGACTCCGCTTCCACAGCAAGGGGACTCCGGATATTCTTTTCTGGTTTGGATGGAGACTCTATAGCCATCAGCGAAGCGTCACGCCTCGCTCAACTCTATCTCGGCAATCCGGCTTCTCCCGTGAGGGACGACGACCTGTATATTAGGTTTCTGAAGTCATTGCTCTCTGCAGAAGGGATTCCGGAGTCAATACGGATACGGAACGAAGAGTGTATGCGCAAAGCCTCCTTGAACCGTCAGGGAACGATAGCGACCGATTTCAACTACATTGACCGGAATGGAGCCGGGGGAACCCTGCATCGGTTTGAGGCTCCTCAGACATTGCTCATATTCTATGACCCTGAATGCACCCATTGCTCCGACATCCTGAGTGAATTGGCCGAAGATCCGGGAATAAACGGCGCGATAGCCCAAGGGCAGTTAGCGGTACTGGCCATATACGCCGAAGGGAAAAGAGACGTATGGGAGAAGACCAAAGCCGGGATGCCTGCAAACTGGAATGTGGGCTACGACCTGACGGGCATACTCGACGAAGACCTCTACGATCTCCCTGCTATGCCAACCCTCTACCTCCTTGACAGGACGCACAGTGTGTTGCTCAAAGATCCGGATCCGACGCTGCTGATGCATCAACATTGAAAGATAAATTAAAATAAATCTCTACTATCAAACCTCAATTATAAATTATTTTTTGTAATTTTGCACTTTAATACAAAAAACAGAATAAAATTGAGAAAGATAGGCATACAGGGAATACCCGGATGTTTTCATGACATAGCGGCGCATGAATGGTTTTCGGATGAGGAGATAGAGACCATCGGTTTCGGCTCGTTCGAAGACATGTTTGCGGCTCTTGACTCAGAGCCGGAGTTGCTTGCCGCCGTTGCCATCGAAAACACCATAGCGGGCGCCCTGCTTCAGAATTTCGAATACATCAGGAAGAGCGGACGCAAAGTGATCGGCGAATGCCGCATACGAGTATCGCATTCGCTATGCGTACTGCCCGGGACAGCAATTGAAGACATCAGTGAGGTACGCTCTCACTACATGGCGTTGCTGCAATGCCGTCAGTTTCTCGCCCTTCATCCCCACATGAAGAAAGTGGAGGACTTCGACACGGCAGGATGTGCTAAGAAGGTAGCGGAGCAAAAGATGAAATCCACGGCTGCCATCTCTCCGGCTTACGCGGCCCGTCTGTATGGACTCGAAGTGCTCGCCGAAGGGATAGAAGACGACAACAGGAACTTCACGCGCTTCCTTATCATAGGCGGCAAGGACTCCCCTGCTCCGGCTGACGCCGACAAGATATCAGTGGCCTTCACAGTCCCGCATGAGAAAGGAGCGCTGTCGAAAGTGCTGACCATTCTGACCTTCTACGACATCAACCTGACGATGCTTCAGTCGATGCCTGTGGTGGGCCACGAGTGGGAATACCGGTTTTACGCTGACCTTACATTCGACAACCGGGAGAGATGCGAGCAGGCACTCGCAGCAGTGAAACCGCTTACGAGCGACCTGCGGATATTGGGAATCTATAAAAGCGCGTAGAAGCGACGCTTAAAAAAGCGGCAACCGAAACTCCAATAAAAAAAACAAAAATGACAGACATGACAGACATCAAACCTCTATTCGACGAGGAACATATAATGAAGGAGCCGATCATCATCGGCGGCCCCTGCTCGGCGGAAAGCGAGCAGCAGATGACAGACATAGCTAAGGAACTGGCACAAGGGGGAGTGAAGATATTCCGCGCCGGAATCTGGAAACCGCGCACCAAGCCCGGAAGCTTCGAAGGAGTCGGACTCGCGGGGCTTCCCTGGCTGATGAAGGTGAAGGAAATGACCGGAATGAAAGTGGGCACGGAAGTGGCCACGAAAAGCCACGTCATCAGCGCACTGGCTGCCGGAGTGGACATCATATGGATCGGAGCCCGCACTTCGGCAAATCCATTCGCGATGCAGGAAATAGCCGATACGCTTCAGGAGATGGGGCGCGACATCCCGGTATTGATCAAGAATCCTGTGAATCCCGACCTCGACCTTTGGATCGGAGCGGTTCAGAGGATCTACAACGCCGGCATAAGGAGGATAGGAGTAATCCACAGGGGATTCAGCAGCTACGGCAAACACATCTACCGCAATCAGCCGATGTGGAGCCTTCCGTTTGAATTCGCCAGGCGCTATCCTGACATTCCGGTGATCTGCGATCCGAGCCACATCAGCGGAGAGCATGACCTCGTGGCTCCGCTGAGCCGCCATGCCCTCGACATGGGATTTGACGGACTTATGATAGAAAGCCACTGCAATCCGAAGTGCGCGCTCAGCGACGCCAAGCAGCAGCTTCTGCCGTCGGAACTCGTGAGCCTCGTGAAGGAACTGAAGGTAAGGGAGAAACCTTCAGGCACTCCCGAGCTCGACGCCCTCAGAGGAGAGATAGACCAGATAGACTCCGAACTCCTGGATCTTCTCGCGAAGAGAATGGGAGTGTCAAAAAAAATCGGGGAATACAAAAAGGAGCACAACATGATGGTGGTGCAGCTCGGACGACACGACAAGATAATGAAGGAGCGGACAGAGATGGGAGAGAAACTGGGACTTCCGAAGCCGTTCGTAGGAAAGATCATGAGCGCGATCCATGAGGAAAGCGTGAAGAGACAGCTCTGAGGACGTTTTACGTTTTACGAATTTTAGCCAACAACTAAACAACATAACGACCATATGAAAGAACAAGAAGAAAACCTAACGACAAGCACGGGCCTGCCGGAAAACGCCTTCAGGGAACTGGCGGCCGACGAGCAGTTCACCCCCGTGATGCATCCTGCCCACGACCAGCAGGAGGCAACTCCCTACTCGGTGGGGATGGGACTTTTGATGGCTGTGATCTTCTCAGCCGCCGCGGCTTACCTCGGGCTGAAGGTAGGCCAGGTGTTTGAAGCAGCAATTCCTATCGCCATCATCGCGGTGGGCCTCTCCAACGCCCTCGGCAAGAAGAACGCTCTGGGGCAGAACGTAATCATCCAGTCGATCGGCGCATGCTCCGGAGTGATCGTGGCCGGCGCCATCTTCACCCTCCCCGCTCTCTTCATCCTTCAGGCCAAGTATCCCGAAATAACAGTGCAGTTCTATCAGATCTTCCTCAGCTCGCTGCTCGGAGGCATCTTAGGCATACTCTTCTTCATTCCCTTCAGAAAGTATTTCGTGAAGGACATGCACGGCAAGTATCCTTTCCCGGAAGCCACCGCCACCACTCAGGTGCTCATATCGAGCCAACAGGCGGATTCAGAGGAAGGAGGACAGGCCAAGACACTCATCATCGCTTCGCTCATCGGCGGCATCTACGACTATATTGTGGCTACCTTCGGGTGGTGGGCTGAGACAGTGACTTCAGTTGCTTCCTCGGCCGGGCACACGCTGATGGAGAAGACGAAGCTCGTATTGAGCTGCAACACAGGGGCCGCACTCCTCGGACTCGGCTATATAGTAGGACTGAAATACGCATTCGTGATCTTCGCCGGCTCGATCTTCGTATGGTGGATCATTATACCGCTCTTAGGCACCTATGGCTCGCCTGAATTCCAGACGATGGACCCGGCCGACATCTTCAGCGGCTATGCGCGAATGATCGGCATCGGCGGCATCGCCATGGCGGGAGTGATCGGCATCATCAAGTCGTGGGGCATCATCACTCAGGCCGTCGGTCTGGCAAGCCGTGAGCTGAAGGGTAAAACGTCGGCTGCGAAGGAAGTGCGCTGGCAGACCGACATATCGATGAAGCACATCGTATTCTTCATCGCTCTCGCTCTCGTGGCAGTGCTGCTGTTCTTCTGGTTTGGAGTGATCCATACGTTCTGGCAGGCTCTCGTAGCCTTCGCTGTAGTAGTGATCATCGCTTTCCTCTTCACTACGGTAGCGGCCAACGCAATCGCCATCGTAGGCAGCAACCCTGTATCGGGCATGACCCTCATGACGCTTATCATCGCATCTGCCATCTTCGTGGGTATCGGCCTCAACGGCACAAGCGGCATCGTAGCCTCAATGGTGATCGGCGGCGTGGTATGTACGGCGCTTTCCATGGCGGGCGGATTCGTGACCGACCTCAAGATAGGCTACTGGCTTGGCTCCACTCCCAAGAAGCAGGAGAGCTGGAAATTTCTCGGCACCCTCGTATCGGCGGCTACAGTAGGCGGCGTAATCATGGTGCTCAATCAGGTGTATGGCTTCACGGGCGACAACGCCCTCGTTGCTCCGCAGGCCAACGCTATGGCGAAAGTGATCGAACCTCTCATGATGGGAGGCGACACTCCCTGGATTCTCTATATGGTGGGCGCCATACTGGCGTGCATCCTCAACTGGCTCGGAGTTCCGGCCCTCGCCTTCTGCCTTGGCATGTTCATTCCCCTTTCGCTCAATACGCCGATGCTCGTAGGCGGCGCTATAGCATATTATGTAAGCAATTCATCGAAAGAACAGAAGGTGAACGACGCACGTCGCGACCGCGGCACGCTCCTATCGTCGGGCCTCATCGCCGGGGGCGCCCTTTTCGGTGTGTTCGCAGCCATTACCCGTTTCTGCGGATTCGAATATGAGAATCCCCTCGGCATGGAGACCACCCAGATACTCGGTTGCGTAGCTTACGCCGCACTCATCTGCTACCTCATCTGGGACAGCTGCCGCGCTAAAGCACTGCGCTGAACACGCTAAAGCAACCAAACCATCAACAATCAGGCAGCAGCATTGTCCATTCGTGACAATGCTGTTGCCTTTTTAATAAAATTGCGTTTCTTTTTTAATATTTTTGCAATCAAAAACATACATCATAGGCGTTATAATGGCATAGAAAAACACACAACATACTGAAAAACACACTTAACACCTTACCACTATGAAAACACGCCTCACCTATATCCTCGCCGCCTCGCTCTTCGGCATCAGCGCACTTTCAGTAGACGCCTTCAGCAGCAAGAACACCAATACTGAAGCCGGGCTTCAAAGCGAAACCTATACGGAAATCATGACAGATTCCTTAATAAATACCGAACCGGTCTACCATCACTTTGAAACTCCGGCGGAAGCCATAGCCTTCATGCAGGAATCGGAAAACAGCGAGAACTATGCTCGGGGCATCCTCCCTCAGATGGCCATGGACGAGCTGAGCTATGCCGAGAAGCTCCTCAACAATGAATACGACGGTTTCATAGTAATAGACAAGAGCAGGATGAAACTCATAAAGTTCAATAAATATGGTGAGGAGGAACACATATTCGGGATGGCCTGCGCAAAGAACTACGGCACCAAGCATAAGACCGGTGATTCACGCACTCCGGAGGGATTCTTCTCAGTGAAGCAGATACAGAACAGCACCGACTGGAAATATGTGGACGATGAAGGCAACGTAAGCAGCAAGACCGGAGAATTCGGACCTCGCTTCATCCGCCTTCAGATACCCGGCATCACCTGCATCGGCATACACGGCACAGCAGCTCCCTGGAGCATAGGAGGAAGAAGAAGCCACGGCTGCATCCGCCTTACCAATGAGAACATAATGAAAGTGGTGGAAATGGTGGAGCCGGGAATGCCCGTCATCATCACTCCGGGAAAGAAGGACATGGCGGTCAACAAAGCGGAGGGATATGACATTCCGAAAATCAATACCATTCCCGCCAACATGGCGATGAACGAATGAACCGAATGACACATAAAGGCGTTGACAATATGAGCAAAAGCTCTATTGTCAACGTTTTTAATTTTATCAAGAATATGAATTACCTATCGAATGACAAACTCGTCATCATCGGAGCTGCCGGCATGATCGGCAGCAATATGGCCCAGACAGCCATCATGAAGGGCCTCACCCCCAACATCTGCCTCTACGACCCCTACGGTCCCGGCTTGGAAGGCGTGGCGGAGGAGTTGAAGCAGTGCGGTTTCGAAGGACTCAACCTTACATATACCACTGACATCGCCGAGGCCCTGAAGGATGCGAAATATATCGTGAATTCAGGCGGTGCCGCCAGAAAGGCAGGCATGACCCGCGAAGACCTTCTCAAAGGCAACGCTGAGATCGCAGAGGAATTCGGCAAGAACGTGAAGAAGTACTGCCCGGATGTAAAGCACATCGTGGTTATCTTCAACCCCGCCGACATCACCGGCCTCATCACGCTTCTTTACAGCGGTTTGAAACCGAGCCAGGTGTCGACTCTGGCGGCCCTCGACAGCACGCGTCTGCGCAACGAGCTTTCAAAACAGCTCAACGTAGAGCCCGACAATATCGTCAACTGCCGTACGTATGGCGGCCACGGCGAGCAGATGGCAGTATTCGCTTCCACAGCGAAGGTCAACGGCAAACCTCTTGTTGACTTCATCGGCACAGAGCCGCTCACCAAGGAGGCTTGGGAAGATCTGAAGCAGCGTGTGATCCAGGGCGGCAAGCGAATCATAGAGCTTCGTGGCAGAAGCTCATTCCAGAGCCCGGCTTACCTCTCTATCGAGATGATCGAAGCAGCGATGGGTGGCCCGATGTTCCGTTGGCCGGTTGGCACATACGTCAACAACGACCGTTTCAGCCACATTATGATGGCTATGGAGACCACGATCGACAAAAACGGCGTGACAGTCCAGCCTATGAGCGGCACTCCGGAAGAGGAGAAGGAACTCGACCAGAGCTACAAGCATCTCTGCGCACTGCGCGACGAAGTGATCGAGCTTGGAATCATGCCGCCTATTGCGGAATGGAGCAAGATCAATCCGAATCTTTAATGGTTTAAATCGTTTAAATCGTTGAGATAGTTTAAATCGTTTAGATGGTTTAAAGGTTTAATCTATCTGAGATTTGACAGCTTAGAGGTTTAAAAGTCTGCGAGAAATAAATCAAGCGGATTTTTAAACCTTTAATCTTTTTTCAGCGTTAGAGATATGAAAACACTTCATTATCCACACACATAATCTTCTATACTATGAAAACACGCCGAATCTTATCGATAATTGCCGCAGTGATATTCTGCGTAGGCTCCATATACTCACAGAACAGTGCTCCGCGTCCTGGAGCAGGAGGAAGCTTCACCCCTAACGGCGGCAACAGCGCGCCAGCTCCGGGAGCAGGCGGGGCGTTCACTCCCAATGTGCCTCAAGGTCCGGGTCCGGGTGCAGGATTCGGTCCCAACGTACCGATGTGGGGGACAAGCAATTCAATGATGAACGGCGGCCCATGGGGTCCCGGTTCATTCTCCGGACCATACAACAACGGACCGGGCTATAACTACGGACAGTCTAAAGTGATAGCCGTAGGTTACGACGCACAGGGAGTATGGGAGACAGTGCCCATGGTGGTGAGCTGGGAATGGAACGGCTTCTACTACGACGTGACCGTGCAGAACGCATGGAATCCCTGGACCCAGATGTGGGAAGGCGGCAACCTCGACATCCCTGCCTTCCAGACCTCCTATACCTTACGTGGAGTACCCTACTCCTGGTATGCCAACCTCTCCACCGGCACCTACTACTTCAACCTATAAATGAATAAGGGAGATTGATACGCCGCAGGTATATCGCTCATCCATTAAAAAAAGCTGGAATCACAATCAAAGATTCCAGCTTTTGTTTTTCTCTAATTCGAACTTGTTTCTTAAACGCATCAGAGATAACCTTTTTACCCACAACTGAAGCTCTCTAAAATTGAATTATTTAATTGGAATTTTTGGCCAAATCTGATTTTTTTTGTAAATTTGCAATCTACCCGCGAGCAGAAGCCTCTGTAAGGGTCCAAGCGGGCGGGAAATTGTTGTGTCGCGCTTTTTGCACGACCATAAATACATATTATAGAAGCGTTTACTTGACGCTCTTTCTTGACGCATAGAAATCTGGTAAATTTCAATCACTGTCAGGAATGAGACAACGGTAGATGCCTTTGTGGATTGTATGCCTTCGTCTGCGGCGGCGCGAGAGCGCCATGCCGTGGCGTTGCTGTATATCTTCCTGCGTGAGGCTTCTGCGTTGTCCGTTCGACAGTGATGGGCAGTACCAGAGCCTCTATGCGTAGAATGGACAACAGGTACGGCTCTCACGCTTTTTTTGTTTTCTAATGCCGACGAAGTGAGCCCGAAGGCACTTATGAAGCCATGCCATACATGATATCAAGACCAAACCCACCGTAATTCCATGAATTGCTATGCCCGTAATCCTGGGAGATATTACAAAAAAAGGATTGAATTCATATTGAATTATAAAATTAACAATACAACAAAACAATCAAATGAAACAAAAAATTTTACTTTTGCTGCTCGGCACCATGCTATGGTTGCCGGCGATGGCGTTCGAGTACGAATATGAAGGGCAGACTCTAAAATATACTGTCCTCGACGAGGATGCCAAAACGTGTGAAGTGGGTTATAAGAGAGTTTCAGGAAGTGTAATAATACCATCAGTTGCAATCGATAATGACGTAGAGTATACCGTCACTTCAATCGGCGGGGGTGATTTCTCCGGTTGCAGCGGCCTGACGTCGGTTGAGATACCCAACTCCGTCACTTCAATCGGC
>CAMWMK010000021.1 GCA_947175295.1 uncultured Porphyromonadaceae bacterium | reverse complement strand
GCACGATTCCGGAACATCTGTTTGAAAGCGAGCTCTTCGGCTATGAGAAAGGAGCTTTCACCGATGCAAAGGCGGCAAAAGCCGGCCGGCTTGAGACCGCGGCCGGAGGAACGGTCTTTCTCGACGAAATAGGCAATCTGCAGCCGGGACCCCAGCAGAAACTACTGACAATGATCGAGAAGCGGGAAATGTCACGTCTTGGATCCAACAAGGTAAATAAAGTGGACGTACGTATTCTCTCCGCCACCAACGCCGATCTGGCGAGGATGGTGGCGGAAGGTCGGTTCAGACAGGACCTTCTTTATCGGCTCAACACGATAGAACTCCACATCCCCCCGCTGCGCGAACGAGGCAACGACATCGTGCTGCTCGCGGAACATTTCTCGCGACAGATATCCGGAAGATATGGACTCGGAGACATTCAGATCTCTGAGCCGGCACGCCGCAAACTCCTCAGACACTCGTGGCCGGGCAATGTGAGGGAACTGCAGCACGTAGTGGAACGTGCCATCGTCATGGCCTCCGGCCATGTTCTGGAAGCGGATGACATTGAGTTCTCACGTATGGCAGAGCAAGCTCCGCCTCCCGAAATACTGAATCTTGAAGAGCTGGAGCGCAACGCCATCATGACGGCTATCAGCAGAAGCAACGGCAATCTGTCGCAGGCCGCAGGACTGCTCGGAATAACTCGGTTCACACTCTATCGCAAGATAGAAAAATACGGCCTGTGATGAGCTGGTTTGGGAATAGATCGGCCGAACGTATGCGCCGAATGCTCGAGGCGGTCCGCAACCGCGATTTCTCCCTCCGTTTCCCGGCGGAGAAGATGAAAGGAGCCGAACGGAAACTCGCTGAGGAGATGAACGACGTGATATCCGAGTTCCGGACGGAGCTCATGCGGCAGGAAAGTCAATACGGACAATACGAGGCCATATTGAATCTTGTGGACGCAGCTTTGATTGTTGCGGACACAACGGGAAATGTGACATGGATGAACGATAAGGCCATAAAGAACCTTTGCGGCTTCAGGATATCACATATATCCATGCTTGATGCGGTGCATCCCGACCTTTCGGCAGGAATAAAAAAACTTCTGCCTGGACAACCGAAAATGCTGACCCTGAATTTAAACGGATGCGAACAGCGGTTGAAGCTCTCGATGGCAGCTTATGATTCAGAAGGATCCGAATCATGCATTTATTCCATCGAGAATGTCGACCTTCTCGTGCAGCAGAGCGAGATCGAGGCCCAGCGCAAACTTATAAGGGTGCTTACGCATGAGATCATGAATTCCCTCTCCCCCATCATCTCACTCTCCAATATGCTGACGGAAAGCGACCTGCAGCTTGATGAAGAGTCGACCGACGCACTCAATGCAATCAACAGGAGAAGCAAAGGGCTGCTGAAATTCGTGGAGAATTACCGGAAACTCTCCCGTCTTTCCCAGCCGCATACCGAATGGACAAGGATCGGGGATCTTTTCGAGGGACTGAGCACCCTCTTTCCCGAACCCTTCATTGAGTTCAGGATCGAGGATCCGAACATACAGCTTCAGCTCGACCGGCATCAGATGGAACAGGTGCTCATAAACCTTATAAAAAATGCCGTGGAATCCATCGAAGGGAATCCCACGGTAGTCATATCCACACGGGCCGACCATCCAGGCCACCGGTATGAGATATCGGTAGCCGACAACGGCAGCGGCATCAGTCCTGACGCCGCTGACAGCGTATTCCTACCATTCTTCACCACGAAGAGCGGTGGCTCCGGGATAGGACTAAGCCTCTCACGCCAGATCATCAGCATGCACGGGGGCACAATCACGTTCGACTCTTCTCCCTCCGGCACCACTTTCGCCATCAACCTTCCCTTCATCTACCGACTATAAGACACATAAAACACAAGAGCATCCTCCATTCGGAAGATGCTCTGATATTTAATCCTTAAGTGGCAATGCATAATGCATAATTCACAATGCATAATTGTTTGTCGCTGAATTTCAGCTGGCTACCTAACCAGCGTCAGTCCTGCGAGGCCGATAACCACATCGTTGGAGAGGGTCTCCAGTTGCAGCTCCCTGAGCTCCTTAGCAGGATCAAGGTCGATGCGCAGCATCACTCCGGCTCCGCCGTCGATGCGCCTGCCGTAGACTCCCTCGATGCCGAGCGTATCTCCCAGATTGTCTGATACGATACCATCCTTCAGCGTGATGCGGTAAGGCTTCGGAGTATCGAGGCGGAACTGCTTGCCATCGATATAATAGTCCTGCTCTATCGGACACCAGTTGTTGGGAGCGATAAGAGGCAGTGTCTCCTCAGTTCCGTCGGCATACTTCACCCGTATCCTACCGTTCTCAATGTGGCTCTGCATATGGTTGGTGCTTCCGGCAAGAAGCAGCTGCACGGCATCGGCCTTTCCCTTGAGAGGCACGGATATCTTGTCGGGATAGTTGTCAAACAGCGATGTATAGGCTATGTTGTATCCTTCCTTCGCGGAGGCGAAAGGAATACCGATGGAGGTGGTGAGGATTCCGTCTGAATCCACCATACGCCTCAGTCCGCTGTCGTCGATATGGGCGGTGTCATCCGGATGGCACCACTCGCCTATTCCCTGCACTGGTATCTGCAGCGTGGTATAGGGCGACCGCGGCGACTCATAACGGTTGCTGAAGATATCGGTGATATTGGAGTTGTAGACCCCGCTGAGGTCGACCGGCTGATAGCTGTCGGTGCCCTTCACCTTCAAGTCAAGACCGAGAAGCGACGCGTCGAGTTTGGGATGGGTGAAGCTTTCCGTCTCCTCCCACCAGGTGAAATCACCGCTCTTCACCTCGCGGAATCCGATACGCCCTTTGCCTGTGGCGGCTGCCTCAGCATCGGCTATGGGGGTGCCTTTCCATTCTATCTCTACGGTCATGTCGCCGCTCAATGGAACGTCCACCGCCAAAGCTGGCCTACCGATGGAAGTCTCCACCACGGTCCAGGAATGCTTCTTACCGTTGACCCTGAGCGATTTCACCTTATCGGTCAAAGCCGGAAGGATAAGCTCTGCCGTGCGGACGGAGTCGAGACCGATATTGAAAGCATAGGTCTCCTTCCTGCCCTCCCTATCGAAGCGGAATGAGAAATCCTGATGCATGATCGAGGCATTGTTCCATTCCGAGGGGAAACCGGGACGTATCCTGACGGTATGGTTAAGAGCGTCGGGCGCGAAACCGAAAAGGCCCTGCACCACGGCCCTCGCCATCATTGCTGTAGGGTCGGCGAAATCACGGTAGCACTCTCCTCTTGCAGCATCGTAATGGCTTATCTGCCCGATATTGCCGGGGCTGTTGCCCAGAAACATTCCATCGAGCATCGAGCTTTTCAGCAACCGCGAGGCCTCTTCCGCACGTCCGGCCTGCCAATAGGCAAGCGCGGTGTGCATCACTTCCGCGAACGCCACATTGTTGATGCTCCACGCATAAGGCATCCAGTCGGTGGTAGCCACGGTGGCGTAGCCCTCTTCAAGCCCCGGTGCCGTCACCGGGATATGGGGAATGTTGTTGTCGATATAGCGAGTCGCGCTATAGGCCATGAAGTCGTCGGCCACATCGCTGTCGATGGCATGGTAGACTGTCCAGAGCGCGGGATGGTCATGCAGCCTCTGATGTCCCATGAAGTCCTTGTGTTCGGCCCATACTCCCTTATCGTCCATCCAGAGCGTGGAATTGAGCGCATCGAGTATCTTCTCCGCCTCCTTGGCGTAGGGAGTCGGGTCTTCTCCGATCAGTTCGGCTATCTCCGCCGCTATCCTGTTGGCCCGGTAGTTGTAGGCCGAGGAGTGGGTTACGGCTCCGCTGTTGTAGTAGAGGGCATCGCTGGCCCAGATGCAGCAGTAAGCGTCGTAGAGTCCGTCGTCGTTCGGATCGAAGTTGCGCTTCTCCCATGCGAGGTGGGCCGTAAGCGTGGGCCACATTTTCCTTGCATAGTCGAGGTCGCCGGTCCATTTGAGATGCCACAGGAGTTCGTCGATGTAGCAGAGGTTCATGTCGTAGTGGTGCATCTGGTCATTGCGCTCCGGATTGCGGCAGATGTAGCCGTTGCTATACATCTGGGTGCCCCATTTCTTCTCGGCCCTCGCCATGTTCTTTTCCGGATCCTGGGTGGGATGCGGATAGATGGGGGGAACACTGTCTACCTGCGACTTGGCGTAGGCGTCGAAATGCGTGCGGGCGCGGTCGTGCCAGCCCAGGAAGTCGCCGCTGTAGGCTCCGCGCCAACCGCTGAGTGGCATCCGCCAGCCTATGGCGCCATGCTGCCAGGTCTTGCCGTCCCACGTGCCGTCGGCTGCATGGGCTATGACGGGCCCCAACACGTTGAAGTAGGGATCCGGGGTCTCTATCTCAAGAATGCCGGTGAGTTCAGCCCGCTGCCTGTCGGCTTCAGCGAACTCCGCGGCAAGGCGGCGCTGATCTCCGGCTTCTATCTTCTTGTCGGAGTATTCCACATATACCGTCTTCCGCTCTCCACCGATCGGCAAGGCGGCCGTCTCCTGCTTCTGCGCGTCGACATCGGGAGCGAAGGCATTGGCCGGATCCGCTCCCATATCGCCGTTACGGCTCAGTTTAATCTTCACGGTAGGCACGCATATCCCTACGATTTCCGACCCCTCGGGCATATCCGCAGCCTCTATCTTCCATATTCCGGCCTCATGGTCGCGGGGAGCGAGGGTTATGATGGATATGTGTCCTTTTCCCCATGCAGGGTCGGAGAGTTCGTAGCGGCGCTCGCCGCCGCGATAATAGGTGCGGCATTCAGCCACAGAATCAAGACGCATCCACCTGCCTCCCGCCTTCACCTTGAAGTGGACGTTGCGGTTGTCTTTGCCATGAAAGGCTCCGAATATGGGGCGGTCGCTCGTCTCGAGGCGGAACGCCGTGTTTCCTCCGTAAAGCGCGCGGGTATATAGGTTGTCGCCGTTCTTCCGGTAAATGTAGCCTCCGGAAGTAGGAGTATATTGCATCGTTCTGTCGCCGCTGCGGTCGACTGCATTATGGTTGAACTGTCCTATATATGACTGTCCGGCCATAAGCAACGGCACTCCGAAAGCGGCAAAAGCCAAAATCTTCTTCATGATTGATCATAGTTAGTCATTGCAACTGCAAATTTAACCATAATCCGCGAATCATCCAAATAAAAAACAAAGACCGTTGGCGATTGCCTTAACGAGGGACAACAGAAAAACGTATAGCACGTGCTTCAGAAAGTTGCCAATATTCTTGCAAATCTCGGATAATTTTATTAAATTCGCCCACTCTCTTTTCAATTGATTACTAATCACTAAGTGATAATGCATAATTCACAATGCATAATGCATAATTGTTTGTCGCTGAATTTCAGTCGAAAACATTTTTGTGACGCTATACATTTAATTTGATCAACTACTTAATCATTAATCATTGTCCCGATGATTACCCAGACTGAATTCCGCCTCCAGCCCATGCGCCGTGGCTGCCACCTCATCACCGGCGAGATACTGCGCCATCTTCCCGCTCCACTACCTGAAGCGGGACTGCTCAATATTTTCGTGAAGCATACTTCATGCGGCCTCACCATCAACGAGAACGCCGATCCTGACGTGCGCCATGACCTCGACAAGATCCTCGACCACATAGTGCCGGAGGGCCAACCATACTACTTCCACACCATGGAGGGACTGGACGATATGCCGGCCCACGCGAAATCCACCTTAACCGATGTCTCTCTCAACATACCAGTAACAGGAGGACGCCTCAACCTCGGAACATGGCAAGGCATCTACTTCTGTGAATTCCGCGACTACGGCGGAGCTCGATCCATTGTCGTGACCCTATACTCATAAGCATAAAAAACAGAAGACATCATGAACAGAAACAATCTCATATCCACGGCCGTAGGATTCCTTTCACTCTGCAGCTTAGCGGCATCATCCCCGCTTGCCATGACCGCACAGACAAAAGAAATAATTTATGGAAAGGCCCTGACAGCCGATACGAAGCCCGGACTTGACAAGACCTTCTTCACTCCCGGCTATGCAGAAGTTAGGGGCAAGATCGAGGATTATAATCCGAAATCCGGACTGAAGAACCTGCTTGCATATGTCAACAACAACCTTATCGGGGCAAGCGATCCGATAAGCGTTCAGATCGCCGACGACGGAAGCTTCCTCACCTGGGTGCCGCTTACGACTCCAGGATATGTCAGGATTTCAGGAGACAAATGTTTCTTCGATGTCTTCTTAGCGCCCGAGATGACGCTTGAAGTATCATTCAAGTGGGAAGAGGCTGTAAAATACTGCAGAAAAAAGAACAAGGGAGATACGGCTCCCGAAAATCCCTTCCATTTCGGGGGTGATCTCAGCAGAATCAACATGGAGGTGGCGGAGTATCCGAGCGTGGTATCATATGGAGTCTACGCCATGGCCCGTGACCTTACTCCATCAGAGGCCATCGACCGGATGACCGCCGACTATGAAAGTCAGATTCAGGCCGTGGATGAGTATGTGAAAGGGAAAGCCCTTGATTCAGCCACGGAAAGCCTGCTAAAGGCAAATGTGAAGAGCAAGTATCTTTTTGATGTCTTTGAATATGCCCGTACACGTGAAGGACTGCAGCGTACCGATACATCAGCTGCTTCACTTAAGGAGCCGCTTGACCTAAAGTATTTCGACCATGTGAAGGAATTGCTCGCAGATTATGACAAATGGATATTAGCTTCGCTTCAGTATGGAGGAGTTGCCAACATGATGGCCCACAGTCCGCTTTTAAAACTACTGGGGCATGAAGACCACTTTGTGTATGATTTCGGAGCCAATGCCTTTCCATATCTGAAATCGCTCGGAGCCGCACTTACTCCTGAGGAGGAGGAGATAAACGAATGGCTCGGCGAAGGCGGCAGAAAATCATGCACACTAAATGAACTCTCACAAGGGATGGACTCTCCCCGCAAAGCTGCGGAAAGGAATGGCCTGAAAGAACAGCTCAATGAGTTTCGTCAGAAGCAAGCCGACCGACAGTCAGGCAAAAAAGTCCTGCTCGGAGACGCGCCACGCAACGTCCGCGACATCAGTGAGACGATAAAATCGTATTTAGGTGTCGATTCTCTACCGTTGCTGTGGCAGGTGGCACTAAGTGAGGCACTGCGATCGAGATTTCAGCTCAAACCCGATTACTACCCCGACAAGAATCAACTGAAGGAAGTGGTGGAAACAATCAGAGAGGACGGCGAAATATCGCATCCCGCTATTCTTGAGTCTCTCGAGAATTTCTACCGCAGGGCGTATGCGCGCAAGTCGTTCGACATCCCGGATGACAGACGTGGAAGGGTAATCAAAGACCTTATAGCCCCGTATGAGGGAAAGATGCTTCTCATTGACTTCTGGGGACTATCATGCGGTCCATGCCGCTACGCAATAAAGAATTCCGTCGTGGCAAGGGAGAAAAACCGCAGCAATCCCGACTTCAAGATGATTTTCATTTCTGACGATACAGAATCGGAAAGCCAGTATAGGGATTTCGTGACAAAATATCTTGAAGACGAGATCTGCTACAGGATTCCCGAATCAGACTTCCGTATGCTAAGAGACCTCTTCGCCTTCAGCGGAATTCCGCGTTATGTCCTCATCGGACGCGACGGGAAAGTGCTCGATTCCGATTTCAACTTCCACAACATGAAAAGAGACATGAAGGGATACGGCATCGAGCTGGAATCGGACATCATGGACGAGATAGCCTCTCCCGTAGAAACGGAGTAACAACCTATTTCTTCGCTCCTTCCACGGCAGCAGGGCTCCAAAGCTCAAAAAACCGCATTACCTTCTCGCGGTCGTATCCTTCGCCAGACTCCAGCAATCCGGAATCCTGGGTATGCACCACTTTTCCTTCGCTGTCAAGCACCACCAGAACGGGATATCCGAACCTGACGGGATTTCCGAGCCGACGCAAGGCTTTCTCAGTAGCCGACTTGTCGGCGTTTCCCTCCTCGCCGCGCGGATTGTAGTTGACATGGATAAACTCGAAGTTGTCGTCGACATACTTCCTAAGCTCCGGATCACCCTCTACAAAACGGGCAAACCGGATACACCATTTACACCAGTTGCCACCCAGCTGGGCCACGACGAACTTACCATCTTTCTTCGCTTTGCCGACAGCCTCGACTATCTGGACATCAGGATCTATGGATTCATCATACACCTTGGCCTTCTGCCCATAGGCCCCCAAAGCCATCGCCATCACCGCCAGACCCAATATCATCTTTTTCATATTTGAACAGCTACTTAACCATTAAGAGCCTTAAGGCTTTCGTTGACGGAGTCCATATTGAAAAGGTTGTCTTTCAGCATAGCGTAATAATCGTCAGCACTTTCGAATCCCGCTTGCTCCGCAATCTCAGCCTTTTCCTTTTTCTTAAGCGTCTTCCAGTCTGCCGGATCCGATCTCATCGTCATATAGGCCCACGGCCCTCCCGTATCCTCGATTGGATTCAGGTCGCCTTTGAAGGCAGTGCATACGGGATACTCGCACTTCCTGTCGAGTATCTTCTTCACCGATACAGTAAAGATCCAGTCGTCGCCGAAATCATATACGTATTCAAGCTTTTCACCTACCTCGTCAAGATAGTCGTAGAGGGGAGTGACAGCCGCGTCGTCGGTCACATATTCCAGCCCCGAATCAAAATTCCCGGTTGACTGAATGCCTATCTGCACCCACTCGTCGTAGGCCCGCTCGTTGAACTGCCAGAGATGACCGTCGTAAAAACCCATCACTCGCTGTATAACATGATGCAGATTGAGGAAAGTCATATCCGCAGGCACCTCTACCTCACGCCACATGGGAGGCTTAGTCACGCCCTTCATCTGAATCTTCAGAAGCAATGTCTTGTCTTTAAATTCAGATTCGGTCATGTCGTCGGAATCTTCATCGAATGCATCCGTCTTTCCATCAGCTGCGTCATGCACAAACATCGGGCGAAGTTTCTGATATGCGTTATAGAACGCCGCATATCGTTCGGGCGTCACTCCCGCCTCCACCAGCTCAGCTATCATGGAGAAAAGCATCATCCCCTCCCTATTGCCCAGCTTCGCTACCAAGGGCATCAATTCATTCAGATCCAATCCCGGCAATCCCGACATATCCATTTTTCCATCCATATGCGGGTCTGTTTCTTTCCCGAGCGACCCGTCAAACGGATTCTTTCTTATCTTAGCCATAATATTTCATATTTAGATTCAAGCAGCTGCCTCAAGATTATCCCACATTTATGCCGGCATCAATTTCATTAAGCTACTTACAGGATGCAAAGCTACTCATAAATTCCGACATATCCAACTATTCCTAAGGGAAAAATGGAGTCTCAGACGTTTTATCTTCATGAAAGACACACACGACATACCAGCCCTACTATCCGAGGGCATCACGGAGGAAGGAATAGAGCGGCTGCTCGCTTCTGACTTCGTAGAGGGAATCGGTCCGGCCTACGCACGCAGACTCGTAGAAGCATTCGGCACCGATACCCTCAATATCTTAGCCAACAACCCAGAGGGATGCAGCGGCATAAAGGGGCTCGGAGAAGCCCGTGCCCTCAAGGCATCCGAGAGCCTGAAGGCCATCAGATACCCTCTCCCGCTACTCGCATTCCTCTTCTCAGCCGGAGTCAGCGAGATGTATATCCAACGCATCTTGGGCAAATACCGGAAGCATGCCGAGACCGTAATCATCAAAGATCCCTACCATATGGTGGAAGACGTATGGCAACTACATTTTCATACCGCCGACAAGATCGGCAAAGCCCTCGGCATCGCAGCCGACGATCCCCGTCGGCTGCAGGCGGCTATAGTAGGCGCTGTAAAGCACTACGCCGACGAAGGCCATCTCTTCGCCACCATTCCGGAAACCCTTGCGTATGCGTCGGCCATCACCGGCATTGCGCAGGAAGAAATAGAGCGCCAGATCGAGGCCACCATCGAAGACGGACGTATCGTCAGAAGCCGTGGCGTACTTTACCTTCCCGTATTCTACAATGCCGAAAAGGAAGGGGCCGAAAAAATCCTCGCAATAGCGAAAAAGGGGGGCACAGAGAAAATCGATGTCTCCGACATCCCCACTACCGACGACAACGGCATCGAATATACCACGATGCAGATAGAGGCTATGGAGACACTCCTCAATTCTCCCGTATCGGTCCTCACGGGAGGCCCCGGATCCGGCAAAACCACAGTGCTACGCGCCGTAATCGATGTACTCGAAAAGGAAGGAAAACACGTGACCCTCTGCGCTCCGACCGGAAGGGCCGCGAAGCGTATGACTTCCCTGACCGGGCGAGATGCTTCGACAATCCACCGCCTCCTCGGCTACCGCCAAGGGGAGGGTTATCATAAAAAACAGTTGGATACGGATGTGCTCATCATCGACGAAGGGTCGATGATGGAGCAGGTGCTCTTCAATCATCTTCTTGACGCCATAAGGCCTGACACTCAGGTGATTCTTGTAGGAGACGCCGACCAGCTCCCAGCAGTAGGTGCGGGCGACGTGATGCGCGACATGATCAAGTCGCCTGCGGTTCCCGTGGCCAGACTGGAAGAGAACTTCCGTCAGGAAGCAGGGAGCAGCATTGCGGAAGGCGCAAAAGCCATCAACTCGGGTTCTATGCCGGAATCGCACCCTGACGGAGACTTCATGATCATTCCCGAATCAACCACACGCAGGATCCACGACCGCATCCTCTCCCTTGTCGCCGACGAACTTCCACAAGGTAAAGGCATCCCCTCTTCAGACATCTTTGTTGTGACTCCACAACAGATCGGGCCGTTGGGAGCCAAACAACTCAATGTTGACCTTCAACAATGTCTCAATCCGGAGGGTCCCGCTTTGCGACGTGGCGAATCAATCTTCCGGATCGGAGATCCGGTGATGCAGACATCCAACGCGAAGGACCGCGGTGTGTACAACGGCGAGACAGGCAGAATCATAGATGTAGATCCCGAACGGCAGACACTGACAGTGGAATATGCCGACGGCAACCAAAGTACATACCGGCGTTCTGAGCTCAGCGAGCTCACACTCGCATACGCTACGACAGTACATAAACTGCAGGGTTGCGAAGTCCCGAACATAGTGTTCCCGGTCACCATGACACACAAACCGATGCTTTACCGGAATCTACTATACACGGGCATCAGTCGTGCCTCACGCCTTTGCGTCCTCGTAGGAGAGGAGGAGGCACTACGCTATGCCGTGGAAAACGCCGCGCCAACGCTCCGCAACTCCAATTTCCGCCACCGTCTCTCGGAATGATAGGAAATCACTGAAAGAAATTATAACCGTCTTTTGCCGGAGTTTCCGATTTTTTCATTAACTTTGCAATAGGAATACAGACCACGCTAAATATGACCGGTAACACATCTATATATATCAATCTTCTGACCGATTTCGGCTTCAGATATGTCTTCGGCAGAATCGCCGATAAGGAATTCGTCATATCTTTCCTCAACGCCCTTATAGGGGGACCTGTCCCCATAACGGATGTGGAATTCTTCGATAAGGATTACAAGGGAGAGGCGGACAATGACAGAGCCTTGATCTACGACCTTCACTGCATCCTTAAGGACGGACGAAAGATAATCGTGGAGATGCAGAACCGCTATCTTACCCACTACGACGACCGGGCGCTCTACTATCTCGCGTCAGACCTTCATGCTCAGGGGAACAATGAGCATTGGAACTATGACCTGACGCCTGTCTACGGTATATTCCTCATGAATTTCGAATGGAAAGACGGAGATGAGCAGTATATCCGGGAAGACATCACCCTATACAACCTTCAGACACGTAAAGTCTTCTCCAACCGACTGCGGATGACATTCCTGAGGATACCTTTACTGCGTAAGCATCCTGAAGACTGCAAGACGACTCTCGACAAATGGCTGTGGCTTTTCAAAAACAGCGAGACCATGGAGGCTATGCCTCAATCATTCATCCAGGATCCCGTATTCCGAAAGTTAGCTCAGGCCACTCAGTATGCCAATCTTTCGGAAAAAGACAAGGAGGCTTATAGGAAGTCGCTGAAGGCATACCGCAACGCCTATACCATCTACGAGACTGAACGGGCCGAAGGGCGTGCGCAGGGATTGGCGCAGGGCATCGCCGAAGGAAGGGCCGTAGGCAAAGCAGAAGGAAGGGCCGAAGAACGTAGGGCAAGTTTCAAGACGATGCTTTCCTTCGGCATCACTCCGGAGCAGATAGCTTCAAAATACAAAATGCAGGTAGACGACGTGCTGAGGATCGCAAACTCCAACTGACGGCACTCCCCTTCTCAACGATTGCAGCGTGGGGGAAGCAGTGCTTATGCCTCCCCCACGCTGCCTAAATCTTTTTTAAGCGCATCCGTCATTTCTTGCGTATTTTCTTCTGTTCAGCTTCGAAATTCTCTATGAAATGGATTTCGACAGGAGAAAGTTGATACCTGGTACGCTCCCGGAATTTGTCATATTCCTCATTGGCCTTCAACCTTGCGTTCTCAGCTGAAACTTTTCCGGCATGATTCAGCAGTTCCTTGCCAGACAGCTTCAGGAAATCATCAAGTTTCTTTATCCAGTCATTCATATACATCGGCACATGGCTCTTGGCTTGAAGTTCTGCGAAGTCAAGATATAGATTGACTATACGGTTGAGCATATCCACTTCATCTTCGAAAAGATAGTTTTTGGCAATCTCAGCTTCATGTCTTGTCGGCAAAGGTCCGCTCCATGCAGTCAACCCCATGAAGTCATTCTCCGCATTTGCACGATCATAAATCACTTCTGCGGCAGTGTGTCCGTGAGCGGCAAAATGCATCTTATTCTGCACTGTCTTGAAAAACCTTTGGGTAGTTTCTGTGCGCGGATCATAGTCGATGCTTAACGCATAGATCTCCAGCACCTTCCGATAGAATATCTTTTCCGAGCTACGGATATCGCGGATTCTCGCAAGCAGCTCATCAAAGTAATTCCCCTGTCCGGCGTTCTTCAGTAACTCATCATTCATGGCGAATCCCTTGATCATATATTCCTTCAACACCTGAGTGGCCCACTGCCGGAACTGAACGCCCCGATGAGAATTGACGCGATAGCCGACACTTATTATCATGTCGAGATTGTAATATGAAACAATATAAGTTTTCCCGTCGGTGGCAGTTGTTGCATTTTCTGCAACAACTGAATTTCGCTGTAACTCACCACTATCAAGAATATTCTTTATATGCCTTGAAATGGTCGATTTATTGCGCTGAAACAGCTCCGCCATCTGGTCAGCTGTAAGCCAGACGGATTCATTAGCAAGCCGAACCTCCACCTTCGTCTCGCCTCCCTTCGTCTGAAACAATATTATCTGTCCTGTGTCCATACGTCTTTTAGTTGTCTGAGCCATTTAACTTCACGGTTCTTATAACGCTCGTATGTTGCTATCATTCCCCCTACTCAAAATTATGACCATAACTATGACCTTGCTTATGCATAATCCTATTCTTAGCAATCTCTACAGCCTTCAGAAGCTTCTCTTCCAACCTCCTCTGGCTTTTTTGCTATCGCTGTACGTTCATAGAGCATTCCGTCAATCTTTGCCTTCAGCTCTCTTTTCGACCATCTCTGATCTGCCGCCATAGTCAAATAGAACTCTCTCTTTAAATCATCCTACTAATAGGCCTTAAACCCCAACTCCCTGAGAATAGATCCATAGGAAGTCCAAAAGCGACTGTGATTTTTATTTGCAATCACACCTACTTTCGTCAGGTTCATAAGTTCATTAAACAGTGCAATATCAGCTATAGAAATCTTTGTCGCACTTACAGACTTTGAATAACCACATACCAGTCGGGCTTCTGTCCTGGTCTTAAATTCTTGCATTCTTGCCTTGTCTACCATTGTCTTGCAGGAACTGAAATGAACTATTCTATCCTTAAAGAAACATCCACATCTCTCTGATATATAGGCCAACTCATCAAGGTCAATATTACCGTTTTCTCCCTCAAGTTGTATTGAACCATTCCATCCATGACAGGAAATATATACGATATCATAATTACTTTTAGCTCTTCGGTACTCTTTTTTGGAAAAATGTTCCATATAATACTCCAGAGCTTCACGATTCACTACGTGTCTATGTATTACATCACAGTTATAAAACTGCTTGAGCCATGTCAGCAGTGCCTTGGTATCAAGATCGAAACGGTTATCCCTTGGCTGAGAGTCAGTATATTGCCATTCTCCTTCCAGACAAATTATATTATGGTCGTACATATATATTTAAAATTTATTTTAATGATTATCCTTAATAATCCCCATTTGAATATCAAGTGCTGATGATGATGCAAATATACAATAAATATTTGAATAGAACAAAAAAATTTGAGATTTGCTAATAACGAGACAGCACACGATCTATATCGTCGGGAAATATAGTACGCCCCGCTGTTAATTTCCTAACCGTTTTCTTGTATATATGATATATATTTATTATCTTTGCTGAATAAACATAAAGACTCATTTATTATGGCAACTGTAGCAAGAATCAATACAAGGAGAAAACTTATTGACATCCCGGAGGATGTGTTCGAGACCCTTAACCTCAAGGCCGCCGCCATGGGTACCAATCTGAAAAAGTACATCGAGGATTTGCTGATCCGCGAAAGTGAGGATATGGACGACGCCGAGCTATATCGATACCTCGTCGCCACACGCCCGGAAGGGAAAATAATGCTGTCTGAATCCGAAAAGGATGATTTTGAAAGATAATTGGGTAACGGGAAATACAGATGAAAGTCAAGTTCTCAAAAGATTTGCTACTAATCCATCCACTCAATCCGATATTCCAGCCTCCTGTCTTCCTTATCCTCCACGTAGTTGGCTCCTATCAGACACAGCCTTCTTGAATCCATTGCATATCTCCCTGCATAATCCCGCGAATATATCTGATCCATCGCCTTCTCCACACTCTTGTTGTACTTAAACTCCAATACATATACAAAATGAGGAGTAAGCACCTCCAGATCGCTGCGTCCCTTGTAAGAGCGACGTTCTGCGGCTGCCTCTGTTCCGGAAAGCAGACATAGCAGATATGTGATGGCACGATAGGTAGATTCTTTATGGTCTTCTCCAGGCAGGTCCTTGAAAAGAGCCTCGAGCCTCTTCATGAAAGACTCAGGGGCACCGTCATAGAGATCATCCCTGAATCTATCCAAATTGAAGGGACTGTCTGATTTTGACGAAGAAGGGGCATATAGTGGCAATAGGTTTTCAGCAAAACCTATCTCCACTTCCCTGTTAGGAAACATAAGCGTATACCTCTGCCGACTGAAATCATATGATTCAATAGTCAGATAACCGGTCTGAAACATCAGGGCTATTATGTTGTTGCCTCCTACAGCGAGCAGATTACCGTAGCTTTGAGTCTGGCCATTGATAGCATCCGGATTGATGCCGTTCATCTTGACACGTTTTGCCAGAAAGGTAGGGGTCCCTCCCTCAAACCAATACGGTTTTATGAACTTACTGTAGAGTGCCCTCATCACACTGTAGGGATTGTAAATCCTGCTTCCCTCTTCGCTGAAAAGATAGCCGTCGTAATAATCACGTAGTTCCTTAATGGTCTGATCAGTATCTTCACGTCTTTTCCTTGCAAGATCTTCGATGCCGTCCATAAAGGATGCTTTAAGTTCCTCTTCCGTCCATCCGCAGATTTCCTGATATTGCTCATACATTGAGATATCGTTGAGGTTGTTGAGGTCGCTGAATATACTGACCTTGCTGAAACGGGCCACTCCCGTCACCATACCGAACTCAATATAGTCGTCCATCGTCTTAAGATTAGAGAAAAATCCCTTGAACAGCCTCTGTCTATTTTCATATAGGTCTGAATCCTCCTCCAGTTCCAGCAGCGGCTTATCATACTCATCGACGAGAATCGCCACTTTGCGTCCTGTCTGTCTGTAGGCCTCCTTTATAATGTATCTGAACCGTTGTGACAGCGTTACATTGGCAGGGTTACTACCAAAGACGTCCTCATAATCCCGTAGGATTTCATCAAGTCTGTTCTCCAATGCATCTTCCTGCGAGAAGTCTTCAGAGTTCAGATCAAAATGAAGCACAGGTCTCGGAGTCCAGTCCATATCCCGGCGGTCAATGTCAAGCCCATTGAAAAGATCCCGTCGTCCATCGAAATACGCATGCAGAGTAGATAACAGAAGGCTTTTTCCAAACCGACGCGGACGGCTCAGAAAGACATATTTATTCTCTTTTAAGAGTTTAGCGACAAAAAAAGTCTTATCCACATAGATATATCCTCCCTCAATTATCTCAGGGAATGACTGGATTCCTATTGGATATTTCCGTTCATAAATTATCTTCTCTGCCATGGTATTTCGCTTTTATCACGCAAATATAACACAAATTCCACTAATAGCCAAATCTACAACGCAAAAACCAAGCTTGAAGACACGACTCTTTCATATAGAAGATCCTTTCGCCGTAATTGTCACGCTAAGGGGCTGAGGGGCTTAGCGAGAGATAGATGTTACCTCACACGCCTGAAAAACGAGTTCTGACGACAAGGAATAAAATATTCTCCCCTTAGAAACATTATTTCGATTTTTTTCGTTAACTTTGTAGAAAAAGAGGCATAATATGGCAAAGACGATAAAATTTCCTGTTGGCATCCAGACTTTCTCCGAGATTATCTCGAAGGGATACATCTATATCGATAAGACGGAGTATATACATGATCTTACCAATACCAGTAAGTATGTCTTTCTAAGCCGTCCTCGCAGGTTTGGCAAAAGTCTGTTGATGTCTACAATTGAGTCTTACTTCAAAGGGAAAAAAGATCTCTTCGAAGGCTTAAAAATAGCTGAATTGGAATCAGACTGGAAGTCCTATCCCGTTTTTCACCTGGATATGAGCGGTGGACTTTTTGAAACACCGGAAGATCTGAAACTTCATATTGACAGTTATCTAAATTTCATCGAAAAGGAAAATGATATACATTCCGACAGCAGCTTTGCCATAAAGTTTAGGGAATTGATAATTGATGCCTTTCAAAAAACGGGCAAACAAGTCGTCATACTAATCGACGAGTATGATAAACCCTTTCTCGATCTGCTTCATGACCATAAAAAAATGGGAGCAATGAAGGAAACTCTCCGAGGATTCTATTCCGTGATAAAATCTTGTGACGAGTATATCAAATTCGCTATGCTTACCGGAATCACAAAATTTGGTAAGGTTTCTGTATTCAGCGGCATAAACAACCTACGAGATATCTCCATGCTACCAAAGTACAATGGCATATGCGGCATAACGGCCACTGAGTTCCGTGATTGTTTCGGAGACAGTATAACTCAATTTGCAAAAGGAAACGCGATTTCTCCTAAAGAGGCTTGGAATATTTTCAAGCGGATGTATGATGGCTACCGCTTTGCCAATACCAATGAATTCATATACAATCCATTCAGTGTTCTTAATGCCTTTAACGACGGACGTATAGGAAGCTACTGGTATATGAGTGGTTCTCCATTCTATCTTATCAAGCTTATCGAGAGAAACCCATATCGGCTCAATGATCTTGAAGGTGCCGTAAGAAGCGAAATCGAACTAAGTGATATCGCGAATTTCGATGATGATATTGTGCCATTGCTCTATCAATCGGGCTATCTTACAATAAAAGAGACACTTCCGAAATTAGGGTATGGCAATACCAATACGGAATATGTTTTGGGATTTCCCAATAATGAGGTCAATGCCGCTTTTTGGGAGTCTCTCGCCAAACGCTTTTTCAGAGGAACAGACGGTCGGTCTTCCTTCAGTGTGCGTAAATTAGTAAATGATGTCTATGAAGGAAGACCGAATGATTTCATGCTAAGCATGAAGAGCCTTTTCGCTGATACAAATTCAGAGCCGGAGAAAGACAAAGAGATTCATTTCCAGAATATGATGGCTATCGCCTGCAAGATGCTGGGACTGGTAGTCCATACAGAAGTGCATTCGGCTGCCGGACGTTGCGACATGCAAATACATACTCCTAATTTTATTTATATCTTCGAATTCAAAGTCAATGGGACACCGGAAGAGGCACTACAACAAATATACGAAAAAGGATATTCGGTCCCATTCGAGGCAGACCCGCAGACAGTATTTTTAATAGGAGCCAACTTCTTGACCAAGACAAGAACCCTTGATTCCTGGATAATAGAGAGATCTTACCTTTGAAATTCGAACAGATATGAAACAGATGAGAAGAGCTGAACTGCGGAAAGATCCTGATTGGGCACTCGAGGTGCTTGAAAGAGCACCCTACGTGACTGTCAGCATGACGCGCCCGGACGGCACACCATATGGACTCCCCCTCAACCTCGCTAAGAAGGATGACTCAACCTTTTATTTCCACTGCGCCGCCGAAGGCGAGAAAATAGACTGCATACGCTGCAATCCTACGGTAAGCCTTTCGGCTGTAAGTAAGTGTTCGCCTAAATATGAGGAGGAGAAGCAGAACTTCACCGAGCATTTCCATTCAGCGATAGCCCTCGGCAGAGCGGAGATAGTAGAAGACCGCGATGAGAAGATACTCGCGCTACGCCTTATCTGCGAGCGCTTCCTTCCAAAATATATGGCCCATTTCGACCAGGCCATCGAAAGAAGCCTCGACATCACAACCATAGTGCGCATCACACTTACCGAGCCACCCGTAGGCAAATGCAAACCCAAAGCCGAATAAGTTTATTATCAACTATTTATTCGGAAGAGCGAGTGTGACGGTAATGGGCGGAGACAAGACGGTGAAGTTCGCGCGCATCAGCGGTCTCAGCCCCTCCGCCACTCTGCGTGATGGCTTTATGTCCTTCACCAAAATTAGGAAAGACCCTATCAAAACACCATAATGTCTTTTGAATACCTGGTCTTTGACCCTGTCAATACAAATTTAACCGACATCTGGCGCCTCCAAAGTTCTGCAAGAGGGTAAGCGGCCGTATTCTTCATCAGCATTCCGTTCACCTCATCGGCGTAGGCTTTAAATGCATCATAGACATCAGCAAACGATGCATTGCTTTCGTCAACTTCAAAATCAACTTCAAGCACAATCTCATTCAGCCATTCCGACGATTTAAGCCTGACATGCCCGATTTCCGGAGAGGGAATCAAATCCTCTACCTGCTTCCTTATCTCTTCCATTTCTTCAGGAGTCAAATCCGGAATGGGTTCAGGCTCCTTGATGTTTGCAATCTGTGAGGAGTCGATCTTGAATACATGACCATCATTGACTGTGTTGAAAAACACATTGAAGACGAGAATCAGCCCATCCCCTATCGCCGACTTTACAAACTCGGGCGATGCTTTATTCACATCAAACAGCAACATGTCGGAAAAGTATGGCTGGGAGACTAACGAGTCAAACTGGCCCCTACTCATATCACGCTCTATCTCCGTGAAATACAATATACAGTAGGGATCATTGATCTTGCAGTCCACATAGCCAATGCCGTAATCATGCATTCCCCTTAGCCTCTCAGACAGATCCAAGGTCTCTTTATAGTCTGTGATACTCCGCCTGTAATTACCGCAATTGCCCAATACGGAAAAAATAAGCATAAGGCTTATCACTGCGGAAAGCACAAAGAGAATCCAGTCGAATGCATAGACACGCCGATACTGCTTCGGAAACCTTACCGCTACAAGATGGCTCCTGAAGAAGTATGCGATCCAGCATGTATTGACAGCCAACACCGCCACTACTACCGCTACATTCCAACCATCTGCTCCCCCGGCCGCCCACGATATGAGGCTGGCAATATTATTACAGATAAAAATAAACAACGACATGATGGAAAGGGCCACCGCATTCCTGAACCGCAGCATCACTCCTACAAGTGAATATATAGGCAGAAGACAGGAAAAATAACCAATCGACTTCATCCAAACCGAAGTATAAGGCAATTGCCATATATCGGCCGCCCCCATCACGACCGCCAGCAAAATCCAAACACAATAGAGTGTCATCCAACCCGACATCGACGGATCCTCCCAATCATCCTCTTCAAAAGCCTTTGCAGGCACAATCATTTTCCTCCACATAGCTTGGTAATTTATAGTTTATAGATGCGAATGCGCAAAGCTACATATTAAATCCGATATGGACAACTATTTCCAATAAAAATAGACAACTTTTTCCAATAAAAATATAACACTACAGTTTCTTTTTAATATATCTGCATTGAAATCTCAGATTTTTTAGTTATATTTGCAGTATAAAACCACAAAATCATTCAATAAGCGGAAAGCGGACTGATTAATGAGACTTTCAATCCTTAAATTCATGATGGCATTGCCGATTCTTGTAGGTGCCTGCTCCAAGAAGGCGGCTCCCGACCACACGCAGCTATACGAGGAGATACGCCATGTCAACCGCATGGAGTTCGCTTCGCTCGCAGTGACGAAGACCGTAAAGACGGAACGCACCGATTGGTATAAGGTAGGCAAACGGATAGCTGTATATTCCTACGACACCCACCTCAAGGCTTTCATAGACATGAACCTGCTCGCTCCAGACGATATTGAGTTTGATGAAGAAAACAAGACCGTCCGCGTGACGCTTCCCCCCGTTCAGGTGGAAATAGCAGGCCGCGACATGGAGATGAGGAAGGAATATGAGAACGTCGGTATGTTCCGCACGGAAATATCCTCACAGGAACGGGCGAAGATGAAAGAGAAAGCCAACACCGAGCTGAAGAAGGAACTTGAAGGAAATCCCGAATATAAGCAACGGCTCGAACAGACAGCGCGCCGGAAAGCCCGGGCATACTTCGAGACATTGTTTAGAAACGAAGGATACACGCCCTATATCCGTTTCAGCGACGAATCCTCGCCTTCAGGCGACTTCAACTTAACGAACTATGATTAAGATCCTGAAATACGTCATACCCGTCATAATCCTCGCCGTCCTCGCTTTCGCAGGGTGGCAGGTCTACAGGTATTTCCAGCGACCGGAGGAAATCGAGGTGCTCCCCTCGCGTCCCGGCGACGTGAAGGAGATGGTGCGCCTCTGCTCCATGGAGATCTACAACGAGGTGCCGGTGCTCGATACTGTAAACTTCAAGGTAATGTTTGCCGTGCAGAAACAGAGCGGCAGCATCTCCTTCGACGTGGAGCATCTTGAGGTGGACGCCACCGCCGACACCATAAGGATACAGCTTCCGAGAGAAATCGTAGATGTATACGAAAGCACGGAAAAGAACGCATGGCAGGTGATCGACACTAAGGCAATCGGACCGATGGCGTTGCTTAGAAGCGACAAGTTTACGCTTGAGGAGGAAAACAGAGTCAAGGCAAAACTGAAGGCAAAAGCCACAGCGAGACTGTATGCCAACGGCTCCGTACGCAAAGCCAGAAAAGACGCAGTGGAAAACCTAACGCGGCTTATGCAGGCTTTCTACCGAAAACCGGTGATAGTCACCGATTCCACACCAAACGGAACTCCACCGAAAACCCTATAAATCAAAAGAAACAACATCAATCCGCCATGCGACATTGCCTTACGACATACATAGCCATCTGGCTCACCATGCTTCTTACGTCCTGCTCAAAAGGCAATGAAGGCTACGACCACGATGAAGCCGTCAGGAGAGTGCTTGAGGTGCAGAAGATTCAGAATCTTAATCCCGGAGATCCACTGGCGGTACCACGTATGGAGACCATCATCGACAGTATGTGTGCATCCGGAAAAGACGCCTGCTATTTCGGAGCCGTCAATGTGCTTATCGACCGACTTTTCTCCGACGTAAGATATGCGGAAGCCGACTCCCTCGCCGTAAGGATGCTCCATGACGCAGAGGAAGCGCATGATTCCATCTCAATATCCATGGCAAAGCGAGTCAGGGCACAGATATTCTTCAAGCTTTCACAGCCAGAGCGCGCCATGAAAGAAATAGTCTCCGCTCAGGGATATATCTCCGACCCGCTCCGGTCGGGTAGCGACTTCGGGACGGCTACAAGCATAGACGAATGGATACACATAATCGCCAGAGCGAATGCCGACACCGCTTCAATGGCGTCAGCGGGAAAAAGATATGCCGATACCGTAGATCTATATATCAACCGGAACTCCCCACCAGACTCCACCGGCCACTATCAGGTGACCGCCCTCGCATTCAAAGCCGAGAATGCCCTCCTGAATGCGGAGACATCAAAGGCACGCTTGCTGCTTGACAGCGCTTCACTTTTAACGGTCAAAACCATCCCTGCACGAGCTTACGAGCATTTCTACGAAGCCCGTAGCCTCATGTATGCGTCTGAAGGAGACTACGCAGCTTCCCTTGCAGACATAGACACGCTTCTGAACACACATAGATGCTTTCCATGGTTTTATCTGCGCGATCTACGGCTGAAAGCCGAAATTCTCAACGATGCAGGGCTTCATGCGGAAAGCGCGCGTACCTATTCCCGATACATCGCATACCACGACTCCCTCTCGGCAAAACTCACAGACCGTAGACTCAAAGACCTCACTCTCCTATATCGGTCGGAACTTGCACGCGAAGAGAAACGCACCAACACCATGCGCCTCCTCGGTATGGGCTCTGTGACGCTCATGCTCCTCATCCTATTAGGATTAACCTACAAAAACACACTCACGGAACGAAAACGAAACCGTCTTCTCGTAGAGCGTCTGCATGAATTCGACAGGACCAGCCATACCCTTATCGAAAAAATCGCAGAACAATCGCAGGAAACGGAAGAAGCCAGCCTGATCTCCCGCCTTGACCGATATATGGCAACAGAGCAACCATATTGCGATCCGACTCTCGGACGCAAGGAACTGGCCGAATACCTCGGAATCTCCCAGGATGCACTCGCGCAGCTGATCCGCACGGAATATGACCAGACAGTGCACTCCTACATCAATTTCTTCCGCTCGGAAGAAGTGAGACGCATCATCGATTCCGACTCCACTGAGACCATAACGGAGATGGCCCAGCGGCTCGGCTTCGGCACGCCGCGCACCCTGCAACGCGCCTTCAAGGAGCGCTTCGACATGTCACCCACACAATACCGCGAAGCCTCAGCGTCGCTCCGCATACCTGAAAATCAATAATTTGAAAATTGTCGCATCCTAATCCAAAATTGTCGCACATTTTTTAAACCTGATTTGCGAATTTTTAATTAATTTTGAAATCCGGATGTCCAGCTATGTGTGGACTCCTTATCGACACAACAATTTCAATAATTCAGGCGACAATACCTGACATAACATTTACTTTCAATCATGAAGAATCAAGTATTCAGATGGCTCGTCACCCTCTCAATCCTTTTCACCATGACCTCTTGCCATGACAATGGGACTGAACCGGACGAAACCGTCTATCCCGGCATCGACAGTTTCGAGGGCCGGATTAAGGAATTCTTCCTTACGGATGAGACCGACCGCTTCGACGCGAGCGAGTGCGAGATAAAGATACTCGCGCCAGACAACAGCGTGATCTCCAGAAAAGGTACGCATTCCAGAGCCGGCGGCAAATCCACGTTCCGGCTTGACATCGGGCTCAAAGAAGGGGAATACCGACTCCTCTACATTGACTATCCCATCGAACCCATAGTGTCGGACGACGGCAGACACACCATTACGACCCGACAGTTCGGACTCGGATGCTCGATATCGGCAGAAAGGCAAGGAATCACAGTGACAAGCCGATTCAATCCGCAGGTAGGGATGTCGGGTAACGGTACGGCCGACGACCCCTATATAGTCAGCAGCTACGACCATCTAATGACTCTTGCCCACAAAGTGAACAGCGACGCCACCAACCGACTCTTTACCGAAGACACATACATAAAGCAGATAGTCGACATCGATATGGACGACGCCTGCTTCCTCACCGATCACCGCTACGGTTGGGAACCGATCGGTAACGACTGCAACCTCCCTTTCCGCAGCATCTATCAAGGTGCCGGACTCTCCAACATCTGGAGCCTCCGAGACCATTCGCCGGCGATAGGTCTGTTCGGATACATCCACAAGGCCAGGCTCGACGGTTTGAAAATCACTTCCGGTGAATTTTCAGGTAATTATGGAGTCGGAAGTGTGGCTGGTGCCGTAATCACTTCCGGCGCACACCGTGACAGATCTGAAGTCACCAACTGTGTCGTTAAAGACTCCAAAATCACAGGATCCAATGGATCGTTAGGCATCGGAGGAATAATCGGGGTTGTCGACATGAACACAAAGATCGCTTTGTATGAATGTCATAATGAGAATACTTCCGTAAGCGGCGACTATAATGTAGGAGGTATAGCGGGAGGCGCCTCCGCATATTCCATAGCTTCCATCAATTCCTGCAGCAATGAAGGAAAAATCATAAGTGGATATTCGGGAGCAGGCGGAATCATCGGATCCTGCGACACGATATATGCCACGGCATGCAAGAATCTTGCGGAAGTCACAGGTGGAGTCTCATACATTGACGGAGATACCAACAATGCAGCGATTGGATCCGGAGGTATCGTAGGCGGATCGGGAGTAGCTTTCATCACCGGATGTAAGAACAGCGGCTCAATCAAAGGCCATGAAGGAGTCGGAGGTATGCTTGGGAGCACGCGTATCGCAGGAAATGGGCAATCAGGATTGGTCTACAATAATGCGGCATTTCGCTATTGCGAAAACAAAGGCAACATCAACGGAACCCGATTCGTAGGTGGCATCAACGGAGAGAGCCAGTTTGGAAGCTTCGGATCGCTTAATTCAGGCAAAGTCGACGGCAATTCATACGTAGCCGGCATTGTAGGGAATGCTTCCGTATGTGTTGCCCACAACAACATAAACGAAGGTGCTGTCAGCGGTGTGGATTACACTGCGGGAATAATCGGTAAGTACACGTTTGGATCAATTGCCATCAACGACAATTTCGGAGATATTTCCGCTACCGGCTCACATACCGCCGGAATAGTAGCGCTTGCAGGCAACAACACAATAATCCACTTCTGCACCCAGAACTCAAAAGTGGACAATCCAGGAGGGCAGCATGTAGGCGGCATTGTCGGCGAAATCGGAGACCCTAAGGAGTGGAGCGGATGGAATATCGCCGAGTGCGTAGTGGGCGCTGCCGAGATAGCGATGACGGTGGTAGGTCCGGCCATATCCATAGCTATGCCATTCATTGAGGAATCGGTGCATACCCTATCAGCCCTATTGGAATTCAGCGAAATAAGCTTTGACTGGTTGCTACATGCCACCGACGCCGTGTTGTGGGCCGACGGTATAGAGGGATTCATATCGGGGGAATCAAGTGAGGAAGTGTCGGAGGCTATCAAAGTCGAGACCCTGGAACTGGCCGAAGACATCAATAAGACCTTTGCAGAGATACGTACCGGATCTTCAAGATACGCATATGCAGGTGCAAGTGTGAATCCTCTTTACGGAATCCATGGTCAATCTGCTGTGGACCTCTCTGACTGGTATGCCCAAACCGGTAACGACGAGCTTTTCAACTACGCCTTAAATGAATGCAGGATCGAGAGAATGGAAAAGGTTGAGAACCTCGCCAAAGGCAAGGAAATATTCCATCAGGTCGTCGGAGGTGTCTGCATAGCTGTAGGAACGGTAGCCTCCATCGGTGCCATGGTAGCTACAGGAGGTGCGGCGGCTCCATTTGTAATCGCAGGAGCGGCGGCAAGTTTTGTGGGAGGAGTCAACGCAGTATGGAAGACATGTGCCGAATTTGAAGAGAACGTGGTGATAATCTCGCAATGCGTCAACACCGGCGTTGTCACCGGCGGAGACCGAACCGGAGGCCTCGTCGGCACCCTGCATGAGCAATCAATAGTCACGGACTGTCTGAATGTAGGAAAAGGGAACGGAAAGGTTGCTCCATTCGCAGGACACTACGACGAATGGGCAGGATGTATCCGTTGCGTCTGCGCAGGCACAGGGTGGGACGGACACGATATTGGGAATCTCCAATATGGCTCCGGAGTGGTAAGGAGAGACGGCAAAGGACCCGAACATATCTCCTACCATCTGACCGATCACACCTATCTCTTAGACGGCAAGGACATGAACAATCCAAAATACTATAAGGACACCAACGAAGATTGGGATATTTCGGATTCATCATCCAGCTATTGGATGCTTTCGCCATTCAAGACCGAAGATGTTCAGTATCCGGTTCCATGTTTTTCTATGATGCGTAAAAAATGAATACAGAAATGAAAGAATATATCTGTTTAATAATCGCCACCTCCCTCCTACTGGGTGGTTGCTCCGACAATGTACCCGATTTTCCCACAAATTCATCGGTTGAGGAAAAAGAAGACAGCCGCATCTCCTCATTCGATATCAATCCAGCCCTACTTGACGGCGAACTTATCTCAAAAATCGGGTATGCCAATCTCAAGAAAGGTTTTTTCGACCTTGAGACATACAACGCGGAACTCCGACTTCTCGGATCGAGCGTAAGATGCGGACTTCACCTTCATTCGACCACCAATCTTGAAGACGGGGAGTATCTGCTGACATTCTCCGACACTGACGGCAAGCCACTTGAAGGAATGCTGAGCATCGATGTGAAGGATGATAAGGTAATGAAAGTAGAGGAGGCAAAAGGATCCTTTTCACTCCGCTCAGGTTCAGGGACAAAAGAAGATCCATACCGAATCGGAAGCTCACGGGATTTCCTGACGTTTCTCGATGACCTCCGCAACAACGAGTTGACCAACGGACGCGACGTGTGGTTTCAGCAGACAGCAGACATCGACCTGATGGACCAAAGCAGCACAAAGCCAGGACGAGGATACTTCGGTTATTCATTCGCCGGCCACTACGATGGCGGAGGATACGCGCTTAAAGGGATGTATTACAGAGGGGCTGCCAGTGCTGACTCCGACACGCGCATAGGCATATTTCCCTCTCTTCTTGACGGAGCCACAGTAGACAATCTGACTATCTCCGGAGTAAATGTCTCTGCCACCTATGCTGATACGGGCACCCTTGCAGGCACTGTAGCGGGTACAGTCTGCATCTCAGGAATAAAAATGACCGGAAGCGTGATGTCGGATAAGGCGACCAATGTCGGAGCCTTTATCGGACGTATGGAAAAGGGAAGTTTCACGGCAACCGACCTTAAACTCTGCGGAACGGTGGAAGGATACAAGAATGTAGGGGGCATAATCGGACACCTCGAAAAAGGCACCGCTGAGATCAGCGGCGTGAACACTCCGGAGTATCACTTTCTTGTAGAAGGCAATGAGTGTGTGGGAGGCATAGTCGGAAGTGTCGATGAATGCGCCATAAAGCTCAATGACTCAAGACTTCAGCATGTAGTCAGTAAGGAAGATGCCGACATCCGTCTTGTCAGCACCACCGGGGGTGAGGCCACCGGAGGCATAATAGGTGCACTAAGGGGATCGAAGACCGCAGAACTTAATGATGTAGAGGTAGGCTGTCCCGTAGGCGGAATGAACCGAAGCGGAGACAAGGTCGGAGGACTTATCGGAAGAGCCTCCATATCCGGCAAGCTCACGCTTAACGGTTGCCGCGTCACCTCAATAGTAAGCGGCGCCCGGGAAACAGGCGGCTACATAGGACATTGTGAACTCTCAGGCGACGCCCGTATAACAGTGAAAGGAAGCGTCTGGAGCAACTACATAATACCGGATGACAGCGCAGCCGGAATAGAAGGGCTCTCGCAGATTGGAGGAGCCTTCGGGTATTATACAGGCCATCAGTTGAATATCGAAGACAATGCTTGCATCAGGATCGGAATAAACGTAGACTCATCCGACACCGACTGCGGAGGCGCCATCGGAAAACTTGTGTCGTCGGAATTCAATCTATCCGTCTTCAACATGTCGTCCGCAACCATGCAGGTCAAGGGAGGAAAGAACACGGGAGGTATGATCGGATATGCCGAACGCTCGACTATTACTGGAGACTCGGCATTTGATTTCGTAATACAGGACGGGGTGGCGGAATTGCCGGAAAGGGATTCCTTCAGGTCCATCTTCAATGGAATCGTGAAAGGAACCGGCGACACCGGAGGCATTCTTGGAAAAGGACATGATGTTTCGCTTAAGGCCCTTACATCGGGAGGAGCAGTCTCCGTCGTGGAAGGCGACAACATAGGAGGCATCGTCGGATGCATCATCACCTCCGGAAATGAAAACCGGCTCGAAGACCTCTCTTCAGCTTCCCTTATCACCGCAGCCAACAGCAGCAGTGTCGGCGGCATCGCAGGATATATGGAATGCGACGACAATTGCTACTTTTTGGACTGTATCAACTACGGAAAAATAAACGGAGGTCAGGATACGGGCGGAATAGTGGGACATTTCCATCGGACATGGCCTTCCGTCAATCTGACCGGATATTACAAAGTTGATCTTAGCTGGAGTGTCAACATCGGTGATGTATCCGGAGTCAACCGCGTCGGCGGGATAATGGGATACTACACCCATAGTCTGTATTCCGAAGCACTTAGCCGCACGTCGTTACGGATATACAAGTGCGGCAACTATGGAGATATCTCCTCTGCGTCAAAGACTGAGGCGGCGTCAGGAGTAGGCGGAATCATAGGCTATTGCGAGAGCACATTAAAACTTGAAAACAATACCAACAACGCCACAATCTCCTCTACGGCACCCCACAAAGGAGTGGGCGGCATAGCCGGATCACTTGGCGAAGACGCCTTCAAGGATTATCGCACCACGGTACTTAATGTCGAAGTCTATAACTGTATCAATAACGGCAACATCGACTCAACGGATAAGACCTCAAGGGTAGGCGGCATCCTCGGATTCATGGAGGAAGGTCCCGATTCCTACCTGAAGAACTGCCTCAATACCGGCATGGTACTCAACAAGCACGACAGTGACAACGGCGGAATACTCGGATATGTGGATCATCTCGGTAAAATATACGACTGCTTCAACTCAGGCACCGTGGAGGAAGGCAACGCTACCATAGGCACGCATAAAACGGGGTCCGTTTTCGATCATGGCGACCTTTACATGCTTGATGGAAGCGGATGGACCTGGCCCAGCGCCAAAGTCATAAAGAAGGAAGACCTATGCGACCAGTCAAAGTATTCCGGACTTGACTTTGAAAACCACTGGATGATGACAGACTTCGGCCCGGTTCCGCGAGACTGTCCTTTCTGGCGAATTTTCAGCAAATGACTCCTATAGAACTTAGAACTGTAATATCCCATACACCTTCTGCGTTATTTAAATAATTTGACCAGCTACTTAAACTATTAAACCAATCAATGACATCATTCATCATCGCGCTCGCTGCGCTAATCTTAGGGTATTTCCTTTACGGAGGACTCGTAGAACGTGTGTTCCGAACAGATCCTTCCCGCCCTACCCCGGCCACAACGATGGCCGACGGCATCGACTACGTGGAGATGCCAACATGGAAGGTATATCTCATTCAGTTTCTCAACATCGCGGGAGTAGGCCCCATCTTCGGCGCCATCATGGGCATAATGTATGGCCCGGCGGCTTTTCTATGGATCGTTCTCGGCACTATATTCGCCGGCGCTGTCCACGACTTCATGTCGGGCATGATATCGCTTCGGCTCGGTGGCAAGTCGCTGCCAGAGATCGTAGGGAGCGAGCTCGGCGGGAAGGTGAAGATGGTGATGAGCGTATTCACCTGCATACTGCTTGTGATGGTGATCGCCGTCTTCGTACGCACACCGGCCAACCTGCTCGCGACCCTTACTCCCGAGCACCTCAACGCCACATTCTGGGCCATCTGCATATTCCTCTACTATATCCTCGCCACTCTTCTTCCGGTAGACAAGCTTATCGGCAACCTCTACCCCATCTTCGGATTCGCGCTTCTCTTCATGGCCGTAGGCATCATGGGCTACATGATCTTCAATGGAGTCGAGATTCCCGACGGATTCTCGGAGGGCCTCTTCAACCGCCATCCCGCCGGAGAGGCGGCGCCGATATTCCCGATGATGTGCATCTCGATAGCGTGCGGGGCCATCTCCGGATTCCACGCAACGCAGAGCCCCATGATGGCGCGCTGCCTCAACAATGAGAAGTATGGACGCAAGGTGTTCTACGGCGCCATGGTGTCGGAAGGAATCGTAGCCCTCATATGGGCGGCGGCCGCCATCGCGTTTACGGGAGGTTATGACAAACTTGCCGGATATATGGCAGACAATGGATCGGACGCCGGAATCCTTGTGCATGAGGTATGCGTAAAATGGCTCGGCACGTTTGGCGGCATCCTCGCCATCCTCGGCGTAATAGCGGCCCCGATCACTACGGGCGACACCGCGATGCGCAGCCTGCGCCTCATCATAGCCGATTCGATCGGACTTCAGCAGAAGAAGTTCGCGAAGCGTCTGCTGGTGACGCTCCCCATCGTAGCCGTCTGCTATCTGCTCCTGAATGTCAATTTCGATATCCTCTGGAGGTATTTCGCATGGTGCAACCAGACACTCTCCATCTTCACGCTCTGGGCATGCAGCGTCTACCTGGCGCGCCACCGCAAGGCCTACCTGATAACGATGATTCCTGCGATGTTCATGACCGCCCTCTGCGTCAGCTTCATCTGCTACGCTCCGCTCGGCGCGTATGCAGCCGGCATCGGCCTTCCCCTATATGCGAGCGAAGCCATCGGCCTCGTGGCGATGGCCGTCTGCACCTTCCTCTTCTTCAAGTGGCAGCGCGCCCTTGATCCTGACCTCACCCCCGCCGAATAAAAATGAATAAAACCGCTTCATACACATGAAAAGACTTCTAAGCGCTATTTTAGCATTCTATGCGGTCTTGACCGCATTTGCAGCTAACAACAACCTTGCGGGGAAGAACATCGTCTTCCTCGGAGACAGCTACGTGAGAAACCACCGACGCCCTTCATCCGAGACATGGCATGCTAAAGCCGCCGCCAACCTCGGCATGAATTATGTAAACTGTGGGCGTAACGGCAGTTCAATAGCGTTTGACCGTACTAAAGACGGATTCGGACCTGCCATGACCGAGCGCTATAAAACCGAAATCCCTGATTCCGCCGACTATATCGTAGTAATCGCAGGCCACAACGATACAGGCTTCGTGGGGAATGAGACTGAGCAGAACGCATGGTCGGAGTTCTGCCAGGGTCTTGACACGCTCCTTGATGGATTAAGGAGTAAGTTTCCTGATGCAAGGCTGGCATTTGTCACTCCATGGGCTGTAGACCGCCCCGGATTCAAAGAAGTAAATGCCCGGATAATAGAAGCCTGCGGCCTGAGAGGTATTCCGGTCCTTGATATGGCTGCTTTAGGAGTGATCAAGGTAAACAACCCTGAATTCCGGGCCAAGTATTTTCAAGGACCCAATGATACGGCGCACCTGAATGCAGAAGGCCATGATCTCCTCGTGCCTCTTGGCGAAGCGTTCATACAATTGATCGGGACGGAATGATCAGAATCTATATTGAATGGAAGCGAGGATTGAGCGTGGCCGGATATTGAATGCATGCTCTGAACGAGACAATGTGCCGTAGGTCACATATTCATATCTACGTTTGTCAATAAGGTTGTTTGCTGTAAGCGACAACCTTATTTTATTGCCTGCATTCCAGATTACCGAAGCATCGATGAGTGTCAGTGCGGCTGTGTTTCCTTCCGGAAACATCGTCAGGAAGTGTTCGGCACCGAATGTGAAGTGCACACGATCGTTCATGCTGACAGTAGCAAAAAGATTCTGATGCAGGGATTGATGATGACTTTTCATGCCATCGACGGCAAGTATGGAATATCCGTAGTCAGCCTCATAGTTTGCCGACAGCCATTTCAGAACGGTCCCCTTGAAATATGGTTTCACTCCAAACGATGACTGAGTGTAGGGAATCACATCATCATCCCGCATTGAGGAAGCTGAAACCACGTTGGCACTACCTTCTACTCCTATCACCATTCTGCTATGTCCAAGGCCCTTACTGAATCCTCCTTTAAAATACCAGGTGTCATTTCGGGAGACACGGTCTGCGTAGGTGGATATGATGAAATCGTCTATGAATTTCTGGCTCAACATAAGGGAATTCCTATAGCGACCATATCCTGAGGAAACATTGAAGAAGAGCGACCTGATCGGATTTCGATAACGGTAAGACACCGATAGCCCGGATTCATGCGAATATCCTCCGGGATTTCCGGCTATGAAAAGGTTTCGATAGTCTGACAGCACAGGAGCATCGACATATAGATATGCCTGCGGCGAACCAATACCGTAAGATAAAGATCCGGAAAGTTCGTATTTCGATGTAAGCCGTTTCCATACACTTATTCGAGGAAGTACATTGATGTAGTCATGTTGTCCCGCAACGGAATAATGCCACCATTTCAGAGGCACCCTCACAGACATACGCCACCCGTTGCGCTCATAGTCTATCTGCGGAACCGCATAAACACACGACAGGAATGCCTCATGGACGCCATTGCTGTCAAATCCTCCAAGTCCGCTTAAGATAGAGTTCATCCTATGAAAGTCAAGATCGAGACCGGCATTAAGATAATATTTCCAGAACCTTGAGAATCTTCCGACGCCGGTCTCCGTAGTGCTCCTGAAATCAGTCGATGCGATGGTCTGCCCCATATCCTCGCTACCATAAACAAAGAGACGATCCGGATGGCGACTGAATGAATTGCGAGACGTAAGGGAGAAAAGCCTACGTTCATTACGTCTTACGAGTTTCAGATCATTCACAGCGCTAAAGCTATTTCTTTCGACCTTTTGTGAAAGGTCAAAAGAACCTGTAATGACAGAGTTCGACCTATCTATGGATCCTGACAGCGTAAGCCGGTCTTTCAGGTAATAGCCGCGCTTGTTTGTCTCGCTATTGAACTGCAACGAAAAATCATGACTTTGCTTACGCCGGAAATCAGACTGACTGAAGACAGGGATAAGTTCACTGAAATATGCCGTCTTCACTCCTGACATAAAGTCAAGACGATCTCCCATATAATTCAATTTCAGACGCATTGAAGTGTCGTCTGACTTCCAGGCCGTTATGGCGTCAGCAATCCACGACAGATTGTCGCGCGTCCGCTTCTCCGATAAGGGAACGCTGATGATGTCAGCCTTTATATATTCAGGCCATAAGGATGATTTATAATCCCATGAGAACATCTCGCCGAAACTATGGTCGCGGATTTCATTCGCCGGATTCCATCCGGTATTATCCGCCTTCAGAGTGAACATATTCTGAACCTTACGGGCCATACGCATGGAAAACAATGAACCATCGTAAAGAAACGGTTGCACGCCCGCTGCGGCCTTCGCCACACCTACCCATCGGCTGCGGGCATCCTCCTTCAGCGTCAGATTGATTCCCGCTTCCTCCGGAAACTCTATCCCTTCGAGAGCCTTTACAGGTTGATGACGCTCCATCACCTCCACCGACTTGACATCCTTATGTGATATGTTGTCGGTAGCGAGGCCGTATTGTCCGCCGACGAAGTCATTGCCGTCAATATAGAACTTGCTGATAGGTTTTCCCTGATACTCGATAGTGCCGTCGTCCTTGACCTTTATTCCGGGCAACCTCTTGATGACATCAATGATGGCGTTGTCCTTGGCATTGGCATAACGGGCTACATTGAACACCAAAGTGTCACCCTTTGCGAATATGTCAGGAGCCTCCACTATGACATCGTTGAGTTGCGTCTCTTTCCGGCTCAAACGCACATCCGACATGTCTGCGGTAGCAGGCAACGTAAGGGAAGCATAACCTATACTCCTGAAATATAAGGAATCCGTATCAGCCTTAAGTTTCATGACGAATCTTCCGTCACTATCGGTAGACGTAAACAGACCTTTAGCCTTGACGATCGCTCCGGCAATGGGTTCGCCTGATTCGGCATCCTTTACAACTCCCCTGATATTTGCGGGGATTTCCGCCAAGCCTATAGGCATCATCGTCAGAACCCAGCAAAGGATAATGAATATGGACAGTAGGTATCTTTTCATTTCTTCCAATCAAGTTCAATATAGTCGTATGGAAGTTCTATAGGATCGTATGCTGTAAGCGAAGGATTTCCTTCCATGTCAGTAACAGTTACGTGCTGACCTGTGGCAGCTTCAAAATACGCGTAGGGATTGATCTCATAGCGGTGCTTCGTATCATAGTATTCCTTTCTTCCGACCTTGTTGAAGGGCACTTTATAGATGGTGATCGGTCGATTAGCTTTCGACTTTATGCCTTTGCATTCGAAAGAATAGTGTCCGTTTTCATCCGAAGCCTTCATGATAAGTCCCGGCAGACCCTGGAGCTTCCAAGGACCTTCCATAATAGGGATATCCTCGGTATAGAATGCCGTCCATTCCCTTCCGCGGAAAGTGCACTTTGCACTCCGGCACTCATAACCGAGAACGGTCGTCACTGAATCAGTGAGCACCCAATCCAACATAGGCATTTCCTCTTCATAACGAAACCAATCCATACAGATCTTCTCGGTATGCGTAAGTTTGCCGGAGGGATAGTTCTTGTAGATGGTCATGAACTCTCCATTCTGAAGTTTTCCATCGTTGGCTGCCTGATAAAGCTGCTCCTGAGAACAGCGCATCACAATGGAATCTACAGTCAGGTTCTTAAAGCTTGAGAATTTCGAGATGCCTCCGGGAGCAATCTGGAGAAGCATGTCGTCGCTTGTGAAATTATCTTCCAGTCTCCCGGCAGTATCCACGCAGCAACGGTAGTCGTAGACGAACTCCATTGTTTCGTCAGCAATGGTTTCCGTCTCGGGAACGGAGTTCTGCGCTATTGAAAGAGTACGGCGTATCGACTTGCCGAACGCTATAGCTGCAACTGTAAAGACAACGATAAATATCAGAATCTTCTTCATAAGGATTGATTTTTCAGATTATAGAATGTTTGTTGTTCGATCGACACTGCAAAATTACAACGAGACATTCAAAGCGGAAGAAAATAATCATTACTGAAAAATTATGTAATTATTACTAAATTATTACTCCGACAGAACTTACATGCTAAAAAAATAGCGTATATTGGAATTTTTATGTAATTTTGCACCATAAGATGAGACCAAATGGAAAGAAAAATCAAAACCCTCTACATCATAACCATCTTGGCGATTCTTGCATTTCTCGGAATGCAGGTGTATTGGCTATATGGAAGATATAAGTTTACCATCACTGAAGTCCAGAACTCGGCATATGCAAGAATCGTTGAGTCAATTACCAATCTGAATCGAAGACATGAGACCATAGTCAATACCGACACAACAGAACTAGTGCTCAATCATCAGGCTTCCTATATCCTAAAAGATTCCGTTGATAATGATTCACACATGCATCATCTGGCTACCATCATTTCACGTGAATACAATATCCATGAATTGCTCGGTATAAAACCAGGCAGTCCACTCACCAATGAAGAAATAGAGAAACTGGATCTTATACTCAGCAACGGAGATGAGGCAATTAAGACAAAAACCGTGACCTGTGACGTAACAGACGCTCCTTCCAAAGGCGCCGTATGGGCAGCTCTGACCCACGCCGACACAGAGTTCATGTCTCCATTGACGATAGATGCCGTAGAGACTCATTTAAACTCAATTGGACTATATTCAGAAGTAAGGCTTACTGTTTCCGACAGTATAGAATGGACGCCTACGATACTGAAACACGCCAGTGTCATGGATCCAGAAACCATATTTTCGGTTCCATATTCTGAAATGGAAAGAAAAAGCGTCATCATCACATACCGTATTCCGATAGCCGAGATCTTTCATGATATGATCGGTAGCCTTATCGTCATTGCGATTTTATCGGTTTTCCTTATCGTCTGCCTCCTTCTTCAATTCTCTACGATATTAAAGCTCACCCGTCTTGACAATATACGCAACAGTTTTGTGACTACGATGATCCATGAACTGAAACGCCCTATATCCACACTGAAAATGTGTGTATCCGGCATAGAAAACGAGCACATGATGAAAGACAAGGAGACAAGGCAGGATCTTCTACGCGAGACAAGAAATTCCCTTGACAATCTTTCGGCCTATTTCTCAAAACTCAGAGACATTACATTCAACAACGTAGAACAAATTCCGCTTAACATACAACAGGTAAGCTTACATAACCTATTAGACGAGGTGACGGCAACCATGACGAATCCCGCAGACAAGAATGTCGATATAATAAACGAAATTGACATGAACCTGGAAGTATCAGCCGATAAAACCCACCTTATGAACATCATCAACAACCTTATTGAAAACGCAGTGAAATACTCCGGTCAGGATGTGGAAATCAAAGCAGAAGCCTCTGAAGACAACGATGGAGTGGAGCTGAAAATAACCGATACAGGCTACGGTATTCCGGCAAGCGATCTGAAGCATATTTTCAAGCGGTTTTACCGAGGAAAGGCATCAACCGGCGAGCAACCCGGAATGGGACTTGGACTTGCATACGTAAAACTGCTCATTGATGCCCATGGCGGAGATATATCCGTTGAAAGTACAGAAGGAAAAGGAACATGCTTTACCATAAGACTGCCACAATGATGAAAAATATAAAAATACTCTTAGTTGATGACGATTTGAAGAATTCAATGCTCCTCAAGCGTTTCATCGAAGCAGAAGGATATGAGGTGACGTATGCCAACAACGGTAATGTCGGATTGGAAATGTATCGGTCGGAACATCCCGACCTGATACTGCTCGACATAAACATGCCTGAACTCGATGGATTCGAGATGGCTAAGACAATAAGACGCAACGATAAGAAAACAGTCATCTTTTTCCTTACAGACCGAACCGACAAGGTAGACCGCCTGCATGGCTTTTCACTCAAAGGCAACGACTATATTCCAAAACCGTTTTATCCGGAAGAACTGATAGCCCGTATCCATGAAAGGTTTGACAGCATGACCGCGGATCAGGATGTGGAGTTCCAGTTGGGCGACACCATATTCCGTCCCAACCTGTCGTCGATCACATACGGAGGAGAGACCCATTCCCTTTCCGTAAGGCAATCGGAAATACTACAGATGCTCGCAGATAACAAGGGAAGACTGATCGAACGCGACCACATACTTGAAAGGATCTGGGGCGATGCAAGCTATTCCAATTCGCTTGCCCTTAATGTGCAGATCACATATCTACGCCGCCTCCTCACCGACCCGAAAATCACAATCACATCAATTAAAAAGAAAGGTTATATCCTGACAGCTGACCAGTCTTAACGTAAAAAATTCCAAAACACTAAAAAGTAAATGATCATCTGGAACCCATGGCACGGATGCCACAAAATAAGCGAGGGATGCGACCACTGCTATATGTATTTCCTTGACGGGAAAAGAGGCGTGGACACATCCATAGTAACGAAAACGGCCAACTTCAATCTCCCGGTACAGCGAGACCGTAAAGGCAACTTCAAGCTGAAGGCAGGCATGCATGTCAATGTATGCCTGTCTACTGATTTCTTTGTGGATGAAGCCGACGAATGGCGACCGGAGGTATGGAAGATGATGCGCCAGCGTCCCGACATAGCGTTCCGACTGCTTACAAAACGAGCCTACCGCATAGCCGAATGTCTGCCGCCAGACTGGGGAGAGGGTTATCCCAACGTCATGCTGTCCGTGACATGCGAAAACCAACGACGAGCCGACGAACGTCTGCCTATCCTACTTTCCATCCCGGCAAAACATAAGGGATTCATGGCGGCGCCATTCATAGGAGCTATCGACGCAAGGACGTATCTCGCCAGCGGACAGATTGAAGAGGTGTTATGCGGAGGAGAGAACTATGACGGCGCAAGGGTATGTCGCTACAAGTGGGTGGAAAGCTTATCCCGACAGTGCATCGAGAATGAGGTTACATTCAATTTCATTGAGACCGGTACCCTTTTTGAAAAAGGCGGTCGCACCTACCGCATACCCTCCAAACGGATACAGAGCACCCAGGCCTTCAAGTCAGGACTGAGCAGAAGCTTCGGCAAACCTATCTTCGACCTGCAAACTACCCCCGGATCACTGTTTGAGCCGGAAGCCTACACACCGTTTTTCCGGGATCATTGCGCTACCTGCGGTTCACGCCTTACCTGCAGCGGATGCTCCAACTGCGGCAGCTGCGAATGACGAATTATCGCTATTTATCAATGACTTTCCATTTTCCTCCACGGTCCGGACCTATGCGCTCAAGCCGCCCCTCGTCCTTTAGTTTCCTGATCTGTTTCTGAATAGCCTGAACCGACAATTCCATAATGGTGGCCATTGTTTTAGCCGTGTGAGCGGGATTATTTTTGACGAGCTCCAAAATGCGGTCGCGCGATGACGGCTTTATAGCGTTGTCTTTGGTCGCATTCTTGATAAACGATCTAAGATGAAGGTCGAGTAATTTTCGCATGAAGAGCCGGAATTCCTTTTTCGCATTCCTTTTACTGAGTAAATCGTCGGACTTAGGTTCGAGTCTATCCTTAAATTCCTCTTTGTCCTTGCATATCAGAGGAAGAGGAAGCAATTTACATTCCCGCTGAATCAAATACATTATCATCAATGAGAGGGATAATGTAGCCTTAGACAAGGATAGGAGGTCGATAAAATCAAAAGCCATATCGAAGGAGAAATCATATATTTCACTTTCAGTCATCTCCTTACAGTAGATTCTCAAATCGTTTAGCTTGCGGAGATAACGTCGTAGTTTTTCATTTTCGGCACGAATATTCCTTTCTGTTGAATATTTCGGTTGTACGCAAGATAAGATATCCAGCAGTTTAAGAATTCTGCCCGGCGTTATGTCGTATTCTTGCTTTATATAATCAACCACTTCCGCATAGGCTTTTTTGAAGGAGGAGTTGATTTTACAGTCGACCAGAATGGAGTCTGAATGCCACCACCTCGGGACAGCATTCCTTTCCATCAGAATTTTATTGTAGCGGCAGTTCACGCGTGATCCGCACATTACCGAAGCTTCATAGACTGCGATAATGTCGTTAGAGGGCATATGGTGTTCAAAATCCCCTTTCAAAAGAATTTCCTGAGACTGGGCTATTCTATTTTTGAGTGTCGTTTTCATAATGCAAAATTACAAAACTTCTCTGAAGAATCAAAATTAATCATCATACCCTATTTGTATGTTTTCTTACTACTTTTAACATTTTAATAAATATATAATATACTTACGACTAAAAACTTAATGATATTTCAAATAATCAAAATTCTTCATTCGTATTAAAAGGGGAACTTAAAAAAATCTGAACTATGAGATTAGCGATTGTTGGCTCCCGCAATCCGGGAGTATCTTATCAGGACTGGGAGAAGCTGCTTTTGGAGAAAATCGACCCTTCAAAGGTTGAACTGGTGATTTCGGGCGGTGCCAAAGGCGTTGACACGTATGCCAAGTTTTTCGCGGCCCGTCATCATATCCCCTACCGGGAGTATGCTCCGCAATATTCCGTGTATGGCAAGTATGCCACGTTGAAACGGAATACGCAGATCGTCTCCGATGCTTCTACCGTGGTGGCCTTCCCTACTCCGGAATCAAAAGGGACCTTACATTCTATCCGAGAGGCGAAACATCTTGGCAAACGCTTGATTATAATCAATCTTCCATCAAACTCACCAAGCGATCCGACGGTTTCCCGAGCCTGATAAGATTGACATAAGGAGAAACTATACATAAATATGTAAAATCATAATATATTCTTTAATGGAAGAAGATGATGATGACTGGTATAATATAAGATTAGGAAATTTTATGATTTCCACATGGGCACTGGGATCCTACTTTCCCGAAGACTCAGGAGTAGATGCATGGATATATACGAGTTCACGTCTACCCAGCTCGATACCGTTTATAATAATAACACTGCAGCATACGTATTCGGAATCCTATCTACAGGATGGCTTTATTATTTCCATAGGTAAGAAACCAAGAATACTATGGCCAAAAGGCAAAACCATCGAGCCTAAAATATGGCAGCAGCTTGTTTTATGGATTCAATTGAATCGTAGAGGATTAGAACTGCTTTGGTATTATAAAATAGACGATGGTACATTCTGTAGGGATTTTTTCACAAAAATATAGTTAGAAAAATATGATAACTCAACTTTTGAAAGTTTCTCTAAGCTTGAACTGATGGTACAAAAAATGAAAGAGAAATTCTTGTATAGAATAAAAATTGGAAAATACCTCATCAATACATGGCATCTCACTCCTTTTACCTCTGAAGAAACAGGAGTGAATGTAAGGATTTGGATAAGTTATCGCCAATGCATCTTTAAACCATTTTTAATCGTCGCACAAGATCTTGATTCAATTAGAAAAAATGGCATTATAATTTCCATTGAAAAAAGGCCCAAAATACTATCACCTAAAGGCAAAGCCATAAAGCCGAAAGTCCTGAAACAACTTTATTTGTGGATTCGATTGAATCGCAAAGCATTATATATGCTTTGGTCTGAAAAAATCGGGCTAATGGATTTTAGTCTTGATTTAATGAAAAAAATATAATATTAATTAGAAGTTGCGCACGACACGGATTTAGTGTAAGAAATATGATAGGTTATGCAGAACAAAGAGGCTCCATCATCTACGTCTACAACTCCAATGGCGGACTGATGTGGACCAACAGTGGAGAGCTTCAAAGCTACACGACCTCGACTGTTATCATACGACGGGGAGGATTAACCTACGTTTATGGCGAACGAGGTGAATTAAAATTTACCCGATAATACCCATTACATCAAACAGCATGCAGGAAAAATACCTAAATTACTTGACTCATAGTCTAAAGGAATATGGTGAGGATCAGCAGGTCAACAAATATGTTGACCTGTTTCCTGAGCTTGATTCCCGTCTTGTAAAATTTGCAGAAGGAATCCTTCTCTGGAATAAGAAAAGTCTGATTAACCTCGATAATCCCGATGATGTCAGCCGCATACGCATTATGCTTCGGGTGCTTGACGAAACACCGGGTTTTGACTTCTTCGACAATGTATTCAATGAAGCTGATCCGGATACAGTCTGCGAAATAATCGGCATATCTTCCGTCAGCCCTATGGGACAATCCGGCACGATTGAGTATGATTTTTCTGTAGAGAAGATCAAAAACTATGACGACGCTTATTCCTATCTTGAAGCTGTTTCCTGGTGTATAGTCATTTCCGAAGAGTCATTCAAAGCCTATACTGCAAATGGCAACCGATTCTATTTTTGTAGCAATAGTGACTGGCGCGATATCCCATGCGTTCCAGGCATCGGATTTCCTAAAGATGCATATGGTTATTCTCTAATTGCTGTTGAGGTAACTCCTGACCATCAGATCTCCTCTATTACATCACGTTGGAATACATGTGGAGAGGAAAGCGAACACTTCATCTCCGAACAAGAATTAAGGACAATTCTTGGAGAGGAGAATTATAAGAAACTGTTTGTTTAACCAACTTTTATACTTTTATATGAAACTGAACATTATCATATAGACTATGGCAACCCCGCTATGCGCGAAGAAACCGTGAAATAAATTTTTCAGTTCCAGAAAATTTTCTTAAATTTGCAAACGAATCAATGAAAGTTGATTCATTGACATTGGAATTGAAGAAGTGTTATGCTTTCTTGTTGACGGAAACCTGAGAAATTTCTAAAGCAGACAAGGATAGTATGATGGCTTCTCACGTATAGCGTGGGCTGCCATTTCTATATCTGTCTGCAAGGTTTTCTCAGGACCTCCGTTAACGATGTAGCGAGCAGTCTGCGCTTATTCTATTCCAGTCTCCCCTCTGACAATAGCTTTTAATCCTCTTTAAATAAGGATTGCCTCTTAAGTCAGAATTAAAAGAGTATAACATCAATAACATAAGAAGCATGCAAAGTATTATTAAAAAATCCTTAGATCTTCTTTCCTTAGAACAGGAATGGAGTGCCCGGTATGAAGCATACTTGAAGGACATCTGGGACAACCATGAAAAACGTTCGAAGAATTTCAACAAGCCCAAGGGCCTTTCGCTTTATGCCACATTGGCGGATCGAAATAACATGGTGTATCAGTTACGTTTTCGCGGACAGACGGTAGGTAAAGTAAAAGCTAAGAAATCTTCTATTGATCTCGAATCCGAAGTTACTGCAGAAGGTGAATATTTCAAGGACTGTCCTTTAAAAAAAGAAGATAAGGGAAAAGATTGGAATTCGAAAGAGGCACATGCATTCCGTTCATATTTTTATAAATTAGATGGTATAGTCGATACTAATAGTGCGGAACATGTGGTAGAAAACCTGTTGTTGGAAGAATTTAGAAAGAATAGAGCCGCAGATAAAGCACTTACTAATATCCGCCCTGTTCTTCTTCAAGGCCAGTTTTTTCAGATGCCTACTCCATTCTCTGCAAGTGGAGAAGAACTTAAATATTCGCGCCATCAAGGAGGCGGTATTGATATACTTGCCAGAATAAAAACAAACACCAATGACTGCCGTCTATGTGTAATTGAAGTCAAGGATGAGAATAAGCCCAAAGAAAGCCAACGCAAGGCAATGACTCAAGCAATGGCTTATGCCACATTCATCGCCAAGCTGGTGACCGAACAACCGAAATGGTGGGAGATTTTTTCCAATCATGATGAAGAGAAGGGCGATACTGCACTTAATAAAAAACATATAGAGGTAGTTACAGTTATGCCAACAGGTACCACTGCAACATGTGAAGACGAAGATTACGAGATTGAAGAGCTTGGTATTACACTTCATTGTAGGAGTCTCTATTATGACGACGACAAGTATCAAGCCGCTCTCATTTCCTCAAAGAACTCACGTGAATCTTTATTCGAATTCTCAGGAACATTTTTAAATGAGATAAAAAAATGAAGTTCACTATCCATCGCGGGGCCGCTCAGATTGGCGGGTGCGTGACTGAATATGAATATGAAGGTTGGCGACTCTTCGTTGATTATGGCGAAGAGTTGCCAGGCAATTCCTATGCCGCTAAGCCACTTGACATCGAAGGCCTGAACTGTGGCGACACTTCCAAGAGTGCCCTGCTGATCACGCACTATCACGGCGACCATATAGGCAATATCCCTGAGCTACCCTCTCAACTCCCTATATTTATGGGACAAACAGCAAAGGAGATACAGGATGCTTATTCCAAACACATGAGTGGCGTTAGCGAGCGGGATCGAAGACTACACGAAAGACTTGAGTCGGTAGTGGTATTCAGACCAGGCGAACAGTTCGAATTCGGACCTTTCAAAATAACACCGGTCTCAATAGACCATTCTGCATTTGACGCTTACGCCTTTAAAATCGAGGCCGCGAGACTCTCAGTGTTCCATACCGGCGATTTCCGCACTCATGGCTTCAGAAGCAAAGCGTTGCCGAAAGTTCTTGAAAAATACATTGACAACATACATTATGTTGTCTGTGAAGCCACCAACATAAGACGTCCTGATGCGGGATCTAAATCGGAAAGTGAACTTCAACGGGATTTCCAGAAGTCGTTTAACGAACATAAATACAATGTAGTGTATTCATCATCTACCAATATCGATAGATTGTTCGGGCTGTATCATGCGGCCATACGAGCCGGAAGACCGTTTTATGTAGACTCATATCAAAAGAGCATAATGGATATTGTCGCAGGTCGCGACAGCATTTGGGGAAAATCAAACCTTTATGAATATAAAGTAGGCTTTGAGCCCAAGGTATTACTTGAATCGGGACCTGAATTCTACATCAACGATAAATTCAAAAATGACCTTGCCTCCAGAGGATATGTATTGATAGCAAGAGCCGGAAAGAAATTTGACAACCTCATCGATCAAATGCCTTCCGAAGACAGACAGACCTACCTTTCAATGTGGAACGGATATGTCGACAAGAAAAAGGCCGCATATAATCCCGTACTTGCTGAATCAGTAGGCAATAATCCAATATATATGCATACAAGCGGCCACTGCGATATGGAAGGCCTTAGGGATATTTTCAAGATGCTTCATCCCAAAGCAATCCTTCCGATTCATACAGATGATCCGAAAGCCTTTGCAGATCTATTCTGTGATGAATGGCCCATTATTCTCCTGAATGACGGGGAGTCGTTCTCTCCAATCAACATGCAGGGTAAGGATACCGCCCATGCCTCTATACTGCTACGCACTGAACCTGACGAATCTTTGAATGTTGACAATCCTGATGGCTTACCTTGGTGGAAGCTTGACAGCAGAGGCATCGGGGAATTCAAACATTTTGAAGATGCGTTTGAGGCTGTCAATCACGTAGTCTTTTCTCCGAAAAAAGTTTTTGCATATGAGGTGGAGATTATAAGGTTTATAGATCCAAGTGTAAGCATAATTTACAATAAGGATCTATCCGTAAATTCAGTTTATTGCACAAGAAGGCGAGGCTCTAAGATAAATGCTACCCCGACATTTAGCTTCAAGCCCGGAGATAAGGTGTTATGCTTGAAACATCAAGGCCTTGATGCCATATTCCCTGCCGTAGTAGTTGGGCCATTGACAAAAGAATACCTGCGACAAGACTATGAAAACAATGATGAAGCCAAGCTCTTCTATTCTTCGTTTGAAGAATATCTTGAACAATGGTCAAGCTGGGATATGGACTCCGTTGTAGTTCGCCCTCTTGTACATCTTAATTATGGATGGGAGAGGATGGGAGAAACCACCATCGTCAACCGTGTACATGTCTTTCCTTATGAAGAGTCTGCATCTCTCTGATGCTCATAGATGCTTACGACGGCTTCGGGATAGGTCCGAAGCCGTCGTAAAGGTTCATTCAGTCCCCGCCGCTCAGGTATCCCTCTCAAGAGTCGATTTAACTTTTCTGAAAAATATTGATGTAAAATTTGCTTATTCCAATAAATTATTTCCTATATTTACTTTTTTTGATTAACTTTGCAGTACAAACCCATTTATGACATATCAAATGAGCGAAAAGATCTCGACATTCATAAATCCGCTGACCGATTTTGGATTCAAATACATATTCGGCAGACATGCTGATAAGGAATTTATAATTTCATTCCTTAATGCTTTGTTTGGTAGCACCGTGCCAATCACTAAGGTATCCTTTATCGACAAAGAGAACAAGGGAGAATCCATAGAAGACAGAGCCCTTATCTATGATCTCCACTGCGAACTCGAAGACGGAAGTAAAATCATAGTGGAAATGCAAAACCGTTATCAGACGCATTTTGCAGACAGGGCTCTATATTACCTCGCTGCTGACCTTTACTCTCAGGCTGAGAAGGGTGATAAATGGAATTATAAGTTGACTCCGGTGTATGGCGTATTCCTGATGAATTTTAAATGGCAGGAAGTAGAGGAGCAACATATCCGAGAAGATGTTTGTTTATATAATATGCATACCCACAAGGTATTTTCAGACAAGATGAAAATGACGTTTCTTAAGATACCTATGCTGGACAAGGATGCCGACGAGTGCAAGACAACACTCGACAGATGGTTGTACATACTTAAAAATATGGAGAAGATGGAAGCAATACCTCACACATTCATGCAGGATCCTGTATTCAGGAACTTAGGAAAGGTAGCAAAATATGCGGCCCTTTCAGAACATGACAAGCATGCTTACAAGGCCTCGCTTA